>DATEOM010000217.1:0-3531 GCA_035274105.1 Microbacterium sp. | reverse complement strand
ATCTGACCGCAGTCACGACCCGCTGACGGGCCGGGCACCCTCGTGAAGGGCCCGGCCCGTCGTCGCGTCAGGCGTTCCCCGCGGGCTGGGCCGCGGCATCCGTCTCGGTCTTCTTCTCGGGCCACAGCTGCTCGATGAGCTGCGCCACCCACGCGACGAGTTCGTCGTCGCCGAGCGGCTCGCCGCCCGCGGACGGCAGCGGCACGACCATCGCCTCTCCCCCGGCGACGAGCTTCGCCTTGGGGTGCAGGCGCTGCAGGCGCACGCGCATCGAGTCGGGCAGGTTCGCCGGGGCGATGCGCAGGTTCGGTCCCATCGCGACGACGTCCGCGAGGCCGGCCTGGCCCGCGCGGCGCCGCAGGCGGGCGACCGCGAGCAGGCCTTCGACCTCCGACGGCGGCTCGCCGTAGCGGTCGGTGAGCTCTTCGATGACGAGGTCGATCGCGCCGGGCTGCGCGGTGACGGATGCTGCGGCCGAGAGCTTCTGGTACGCCTCGAGGCGCAGCCGCTCGCTGTCGATGTACGACTCGGGGATGCGGGCCTGCACCGGCAGCTCGAGCCGGAGCTCGGTGGGGCCCTCGGTCTCTTCGCCGCGGAACGTGGCGACCGCCTCGCCGATCATGCGGAGGTACAGGTCGAAGCCGACTCCGGCGATGTGGCCGGCCTGCTCGGCGCCGAGGAGGTTGCCGGCGCCGCGGATCTCGAGGTCCTTGAGGGCCACCTGCATGCCCGAGCCGAGGTCGTTGTTGACAGCGATCGTCTCGAGCCGGTCGGCCGCGGTCTCGCTCAGCGGCTTCATGTCGTCGTACAGGAAGTAGGCGTAGGCGCGCTCGCGGGCGCGGCCGACACGCCCGCGCAGCTGGTGCAGCTGGCTGAGCCCGTACTTGTCGGCGCGGTCGATGATGATCGTGTTGGCGTTCGAGATGTCGAGACCCGTCTCGATGATGGTCGTCGAGACGAGCACGTCGGCCTTGCGCTCCCAGAAGTCGTCGACGACCTGCTCGAGCTGGTGCTCGCCCATCTGCCCGTGTGCGACGGCGATGCGCGCCTCGGGCACGAGCTCGGCGAGCTCGGACGCGACGCGCTGGATCGACTGCACCCGGTTGTGCACGTAGAAGACCTGACCCTCGCGCAGCAGCTCGCGCCGGATCGCCGCGGCGATCTGCTTGTCGTTGCGGGCGCCGACGTACGACAGGATCGGGTGCCGGTCCTCGGGTGGCGTCTGCAGCGTCGACATCTCGCGGATGCCGGTGACCGCCATCTCGAGCGTGCGCGGGATGGGCGTCGCGCTCATGGCCAGGATGTCGACGTTGGTCTTGAGCTTCTTCAGCTGGTCCTTGTGTTCGACGCCGAACCGCTGCTCCTCGTCGATGATCATGAGCCCGAGGTCTTTGAACAGCACCTTCTCGGTGAGGATGCGGTGCGTGCCGATGACCATGTCGACGGTGCCGTCGGCGAGGCCCGCGATCGTGTCGCGCGCCTGCTTGTCGGTCTGGAAACGCGAGAGCGGCCGTACCTTGACCGGGAAGCCGGCGAAGCGCTCGGTGAACGTCTCGAGATGCTGCTTGACGAGGAGCGTCGTCGGCACGAGCATCGCGACCTGCTTGCCGTCCTGGATCGCCTTGAATGCGGCGCGCACGGCCACCTCGGTCTTGCCGAAGCCGACGTCACCCGACAGGAGCCGGTCCATGGGGATCGGCTTCTCCATGTCGGCCTTGATCTCGTCGATCGTCTGCAGCTGGTCGGGCGTCTCGGCGAACGGGAACGCCTCCTCGAGCTCGCGCTGCCACGGCGTGTCGGGACCGAACGCGTGGCCCTTCGCCGCCATGCGCGCGGAGTAGAGCTTCACCAGCTCGACCGCGATGTCGCGCACCGCGCGGCGGGCCTTGCTCTTGGCCTGCGCCCAGTCGCTCCCGCCCATCTTCGACAAGCCCGGCGCCTCGCCGCCGACGTACCGCGACAGCAGGTCGAGCTGGTCGGTCGGGACGAAGAGCTTGTCGCCGGGATAGCCGCGCTTGGAGGGCGCATACTCGAGCACGAGGTACTCGCGCATGCTCTTCACGGCGTTGCGGCCACCGCTGGACACCTCGCGCTGTGTGAGCTCGACGAACTTGCCGATGCCGTGCGTCGCGTGCACGACGTAGTCGCCCGCGGTGAGCTTGAGCGGGTCGACGACCGCCTTGCGGCGCGACGCGAGCTTCTTGACGACGCGCGTGTCGCCGCCGATGGTGCGGCCGTAGAACTCGGACTCGGTGAGCACCGCGAGCTTGGCATCGGGCGCCTCGAAGCCGCGCTCGAGCACGCTCACCACCACGTGCGCGACGCCCGGCTCGGGGGCGTGCAGCACCTCGTCGACCTTGCGCGCCGCGATGCCGCGCTCGGCGAGCACGTCGCGCGCACGCTCGACGAGTCCGGTTCCGGATGCGGCGACCACGACGCGCCAGCCATCCGCGAGCAGTGCACCGACATGATCGGTCGCGCCTTCGACGTTGCCCTGGAACGACGGCACCGCGGAACCCGGGACGCGGATCGCGGCGGCGGCCTCGAGCGCGACGTCGATGTCGTCGTCGATGAGACCCTCGGCGGCAGCATCCGCGTGTCCGGAATCGAAGGCGCTCAGCGTCCACCAGACGCCGCTGCGATCACGTGCCGCCTCGCGGAGTTCGGGAAGCGTCAGGAAGTCGCCCGCGCCGAGGTCGATCGGCGTGCTCGCGCCGGCCGTCGCGGCGCTCCACGCGGCGTCGAGGAACTCGCGGTTGGTCTCGCCCAGCGTGATCGCGCGCGTCACGGCGCGTTCGGGATCGACGAGCGCGACGGCGGCACCCTCGGGCAGGTAGTCGACGAGCGTGACGAGGCGGTCGACCACGGCCGGCAGCAGCGACTCCATGCCCTCGACCGGGATGCCCTCCGACATCTTCTCGAGCATGCCGGCAAGACCCGGGAACTCGTCCTTGAGCTGGCGGGCGCGACCGCGGACCGCCTCCGTCAGCAGCAGCTCGCGGCTGGGAAGCAGCGTGACCTCGCGCACCTCGCCCGGCAGCGACCTCTGGTCGGCGACCGAGAACGCGCGCATCTCGTCGACCTCGTCGCCGAAGAACTCGACCCGGTACGGGTGCGGCGCGGTCGGCGGGAAGACGTCGAGGATGCCGCCGCGCACGGCGAACTCGCCGCGCCGCGACACCATGTCGACACGGTGGTACGCGAGTTCGACGAGACGTGCGGAGACATCGCCGAGGTCGTGGCCGCGACCGCCCACGGCGAGCCCGATCGGGTCGACCTCGGTGAGGCCTGCGGCCAGGGGCTGGATCGCGCCGCGCACCGACGCCGTGATGACGAGCGGCGTCGCCGCGTCCCAGCGCGCGATGCGTGTGAGGATGTCGAGGCGCGCGCCGACCGTCTCGGCGCTCGGGCTCAGGCGCTCGTGCGGCAGCGTCTCCCACGCCGGGAAGTGCAGCACCTCCGCGCCGGGCAGCAGTGCGCCCAGTGCGGGGCCGAGCGACTCTGCGCGGCGCCCTGTCGGCGCGACCAGCA
>DATEOM010000216.1:0-6480 GCA_035274105.1 Microbacterium sp. | reverse complement strand
TCGCCTGGGCGGTCTGGATCAGGGTGCGCAGCGCCCGCCGGAAGGTGCCCACCGGCTCTGCTTCAGCCAGCGGCAGCGCGCGTTCGAGCAGCGTCGCGCGCAGCTCCGGAGGCGCCTCGTCGAGCAGGTCGGCGAGGATCTCGGCGTGCTTCTCGGTGATCCGGCCCGATCCCAGTGCCTGAAGCGCCGCGGGGTACCGCCGCACCAGCGCTTGGGCCTGAACGATCAGCCGCCCGGCGGCGTACTCGGTGACCCGCATCGCCGCGGCGAGCTCGAGCCGGATCGACCGCTCCACGATGTCACGCACCCCGTCACCGCGGCCGCTCGCCTCCAGCAGCAGTTCGCGCCGCATCGCGTCGACCCGGGTCAGCCGCTGCGCCGCGAACACCGACATCATCGTCGCCGTCTCCACCACCAGATCCACCGCGTCCGGCACCGGCGGCACGAACTCGTCTTCCGCCCCCAGCGCCCACACATCATCCGCGCTCTCGGCGGGATCGGGCATATCTGACATGCATTAAGCATAGAACAAAGATTCGAATATGACAACGGGTTCGGTGCGAATCAGACAGGCCCCAGTCGCAGGGGAAATGCCGCCGATCCGGGGGTCAGCCCCTGGTCATCGGGGGGACAGCACCCTGCTGGGCGCCTCCCGCCCGGGCCTAGCGTGACGGCCATGACCCGCCTCATCGAACCCGTCCGGAGTGCTCCCGCCGTCGCACGCCCGGGCGGCATCCGCTCCCGCATCGGCTGGACGTTCGTCCTGCTGACGGCGCTCGCGATCGTCGCGTACTCGGCGGTGCCCTACTTCACCGCGTCGCTGGCCGACCTGGCGGGCCAAGACGTGGGCCTCGCGCCGACCTATGCCGCGGTGCACCCGTTCGTGCAGGGTGCGCTGTATGTCCACATCGTCGGCGGGGCGGTGGCGCTCGCCAGCGGACCGCTGCAGTTCTGGCGCGGACTGCGCACGCGCGCGCCGCGCGCGCACCGCTGGATCGGGCGCGTGTACCTGGTCGCTGTGGCGATCGGCGCGATCGGCGGCCTCATCATCGCGCCCTCGAGCCCGGCCGGCTACGTCGGCTTCTTCGGGTTCGGCACGCTCGCCGTGCTGTGGCTCGTCACCGGCTGGCGCGCCTACCGCGCGATCCGCCGCCGCGATGTACCGAGCCACCGGGCCTGGATGATCCGCAACTACGCGCTGACGTACTCCGGCGTCACGCTGCGCATCTGGCTGCCGCTCCTGCTCATGGCGCCGCTCGTGTTCGGTCAGCCGTGGGAGTTCGACTCCGCCTTCGCGAACGCGTACGCCGCGGTGCCTTTCCTCTGCTGGCTCCCGAACCTCGTGCTCGCCGAGTGGCTCATCCGCCGCCGCGGCCTGCCCTCGTACCGCCTGCCCTCGTACCGCCTGCCCGTCTGATTCGAGGCCAGGGCTCGACCCGGATCACGACGGGCTTCGGATGGCAACCCCCTCTCCCATCCCTCGTCGCCGACCGAGGCTCGGTACATGACCCACCACCCCGACGACATCAAGCAGCCCCTCGACCACCTTCCGCCCCTCGAGGAGCGCGACAAGGCGATCGAGATCGAGGAGCCGCACTACCCCGACACCGACGGGCCCGCCGACTCCTCGTCCATCAGCCCGGATACCGCCGCCGAGCCGGATCGGCCAGGGAGGCACGGCCTCGACAAGCCGCCGCGGAGCGGTGCCTGAGCGTCTTACCGCGGCCGGCTGCGGTCGGTGCGCGCTCAGCCCGCACGGCGCCGCGTCACGGCCCACACGACGAGTCCGGCGGCGGCACCGAGGGCGATGCCGCCGAGGATGCCGAAGCTCCACCCCTGATCCGCGGGTCTGTCCTGGATCACCCACTCGCCGATCAGATCCCGCGCGAGGTCTGCGGAGCCGATCGATGCCGCCGTGAACCCCGATTCGTAGGTCGAGAACGTCTGAGCGGCGCCCGTGCCGGCATCGACCCATCGGAACTCGGAGCTGTTGTCTTCGGCGTACGTCTGCAGCACGACGGTGTCGTCGTCACGCCAGCCCAGGGCAGCGCTGTATTCCACGCCCGTGAGCGCGAACGTCGTCGTCGTACCGGCCGAGGGTTCGGAGATCTGCAGCGTCGCGGAACTGGTCAGCGTCCTGCCCGTGGCCTTCTCCACCCACACCGGGTCGTGGACGAGCGTGACCAGGCGGGTGCCGTCCGGTGACCACGCGTCATCGCCGAACGCGTGCCCCGCGAGATCAGCGGGGAGTTCGCGGATGCTGTGCCCCGCGGCATCCATCACCACGGCGCCCTGCGCAGTCTGCGCGGCGACGCGAGTTGCATCGCGGGTCACTGCCGCGGACGTCACTCCCTGCAGCGGGTATTCGAGCAGGTCACCGGTCGACAGCTCGAGCATCGCGAGCGTGCCGCTGAACGCCGGGTCGGTGTACCGGCTCATCTCGCCGTCGCCCAGGAGGACCAGGACGTGATCGCCGTCGGAGGCGATGCTCACCGGCACGGCGCTGCGCCCGACTCCGATCGACACCTCGCGGCCGGCTCCGTCGACGAGGGAGCGGACGAGGACGCTGCCGTGACCGTTCGCCCCGGCGATCACCGCGAACGTGCCGTCGGCTGACAGCACCGTGGCGGCCGGGTCGCCCTGATCGGTCGGCACCGAGCGCTGTTCGGCGGCCCCGAGGCGCCGGTACGTGCTGCCGTCGACCCCGAGCGCCACCGCCTGCGGGGAGTCCATGAACTCGACCCCGATGCCGTTCTGGTAGATCATCGTCGCCGGCATGCCGAGGTCGCCGTGCGAGACGAACCAGGAGTAGGTCGCGACGTTCGCGGGGAATGCGGGCGAGCTCGACGGCGGCGGGGTGGTCCATGAGGCGATCACCGCGGGAGCGGCGACCGCGACGAACCCGACCGCGCCGGCGATCAGCGCGGGCAGGATCGGCTTCCGGCTCGGGGGCCGCGGGGCGGCCGGCGGGTCGACAGCGACCGTCACGGTGGTCATCGCGCCTCCTGCCAGCACGCTAGCGGTGATGAGCGGGCGGCGGAACGACCGGGAAGTGAACAGCGAATCTCGATGCGGTCACGTGGCGGGTGTGGCGTGGAATGGCGGTCGACAGCGCCGAGGGTGCACCGTTATCGTTCGGGTGTGGACGAGGCGATGCCGCATGATCGGCTGACGGCAGCCGGGGCCGTGACCCTTGTGTCGGCAGCGGGCGCGGTGCTCTCGCTGTGGTTCTACAACTCCCTCTGGGTGCAGAAAGCCGGGATCCCGGCCGCGCTGGACGCCTACGAGGGTGCCGCGGTGTTCGCGTGGCTCGTCGGCTGGCTGCTGGTGACGTGCGCCGCCGGTGCGGCGATCGTGCTGCTCGGTGTCGTGATCCGCCGCATCATCGCAGGGCGGCTGCCCCTCACCGACCTCGTCGCACTCGCAGCCGGCACGGCTCTGATCGTCGGGGCGATTTCACTGGCCCCGCTCTGGGCCACGGCCGCCTCGGTCTGAGTCGTCAGCGGGGCAGGTGGGGGAGGACCTCGCCCAGGTACTCGACGTGCGAGACGTCCTGCAGGTCCATGAGCTGGAAGTAGATGCGCTGCGCGCCGATCGCGACCAGCCGCTCGACCTTCGCGACGATCTCGTCGCGGGTGCCGACGATGTCGACCTCGCCGCGCAGCTCGTCCACGGTGCGGCCGAGGTTCTCGGCACGCCGCTCGAGTTCCGACACGGATGCTGCGGCCAGCGTGGGCAGCGCGACCGAGAGCTTGAGGGACTCGGGGTCGCGGCCGATGCGCTCGCACGCGGCGCGGACGCCCGCGAATTTCTCCGCCGACTCCGCCTCGGACCGGAAGCCGATGTTGAACTCCGTCGCGAACCGCGCGGCGAGCTCGGGCGTGCGCTTCGGCCCACCGCCGCCCACGATGACGGGAACCCGGGACTGCACCGGCTTCGGCAGGGCCGGGGCATCCGTCAGCCGGTAATGCTCGCCCGCGAAGCTGAAGGTCTCGCTCACCGGGGTCGACCACAGGCCGGTCACGATCGCGAGCTGCTCCTCTAGGAGGCCGAACCGCTTGGCCGGGAAGGGGATGCCGTAGGCCTCGTGCTCGCGCCCGAACCAGCCGGTGCCGAGGCCGAGCTCGACGCGCCCGCCCGACATCGCGTCGACCTGCGCGACCTGGATCGCCAGGAGTCCCGGGACTCGATAGGTCACCGACGACACGAGCGTGCCGAGGCGGATGCGGGCGGTCTCGCGCGCGAGTCCCGCCAGCGTGGTCCACGCGTCGGTGGGGCCGGGGAGCCCGTCGCCGTCGCCCATGTGCAGGTAGTGGTCGGAGCGGAAGAAGCCGTCGAAGCCGAGCCGCTCCGCCGCCTGCGCGAAGGCGAGCTGGTCGTCGTAGCTCGCGCCCTGCTGGGGCTCGGTGAAGATGCAGTATTCCATGTCGGTCGCGGAGCCCCCTTCGGCGCGGCGTCGCCGGCCCTGTCTCAATCGGATGAGCGCAGGATGATCGCTTCGGTCGGCGGAGCGGGGTTGCTCGGGTGTCCGACGTACCCGATCACCTCGAGCAGCGCGTGTCGGAACTGGGCGGGGCGCTCCAGATGGGGGGTGTGCCCGGTGTCCGCGAGCTCGATCTCGGTCACCTCCCCACCGGCGTCGGAGTAGCGCGCGAGAACGTCACGCATCTGCGACACCATCTCCTGCGGGGGTGCCGCTTCCTCGCCCGGCCAGCCCGGGACGATGCCGAGCTTGCCGAGATGGTTGAAGTCGTAGAACGAGGCGTCGGAGACGATCGGGTCGAGCGCTCCGTGGATCCACAGGATCGGGGGCTTCTCCGCAAGGTCGACGATGCCCGACACGTCGTAGTTGCCGGGTGCCAGCGTGTTGAGCACGCCGATCGTGCCCGCGGCGAAGCCCGGCCAGTTCTCGCTCTCGACGGAGTCGCCCGGGTAGTTGCCGGTCGCGGTCGAGGTCGTCAGCATCGACTCGACCCAGACGTCCTCATGCTCGGTCTCGTAGCCCGGGGCGACGTAGTGGGCGCGGAAGACGTTCCGGGGCGAATTCGGCGCGTCGGCCGACGTGTCGTGGTCGATCAGCCGCTGCACGAAGTCGGGATTGCCGGCGCCACCGCCGGTGCCGGCGTCGTCGTCGGTGAGGCGCGTGCCGTCGCGGCGCGTGCCGCCGAACCCGTAGGGCGAGACGGGCGCCTCGAGTGTGAGGCTCAGCACCGGGTGGTCGAGCGCGTACTGCATGACGACGCCGGCGCCGAGCGACCAGCCGACGAGGTGGGCGGTCGGGATCCCCAGCGCCTCGAGCGTGGCGTGGACGTCGTCGCTGAAGTCGCGGACGCCGCGCGTGGCGTCGATCGGGGCGTGCTCGGTGCCGCCGTAGCCGCGCAGGTCGATCGCGATCACGCGCAGATCGTGGGGGAGGTCCTCCATCAGCTCCTGCCAGAACAGGGCCGAGGAGGCGTTGCCGTGGACGAGCACCACGGTGCGCTCCGGCGGAGTCGCAGGATCGTCGCCGCTGCGCTCCAGCACGTTCACCGACAGGCCGGTCGTCTCGACGATGCGTGCGGTGATGCCGTCGAAGAGGGTCATCTCGGGTGCCTCCCACCTCCTGCGGAAGCTTCTGCGCCCCCGCCCACTCACGAGAATAGACCGGCCGCCGGTTCTCGTGAGTCAGCTTTCAGGTTGTGGATGCTGCGCCCCGCGGCATCCGCATCACTCCTCCGTGGCCGGCGGGGTCTGGCCGGTGTAGAACGCGTACGTGTTGTCGGCGGCCCGCGATGCGGCGGCAGGATCTGCGCCGTCGGCGGCGTGCGCGGCACCCCACGCGTCGGCGGCGCCGCGGTAGAACGCCCGACCCTCGTCGGTGAACGCCCACGCCTCGGCGTCTTCGGGCTTCGGCCCGCCGCCGCCGGTGAGGTGCAGGCTGAGACCGAGGAGTCCGCCGTCCCATCCGACACCGGTCGCGCCGGGGCCGTAGAGGTCCCAGAACTCGGCGGGCACGTCGTCGGTGCGCGCGATGTGCTCCAGTTCGAAGCGGGTCGCGTCCGCGCCCTCCGCGGTGAGTCGCACCGTGAGCCACGTGACCCCGCCGCCGTACTCCCACGTGGCCTTGTAGTGCGCGGCGCCGTTCGCCGGCGGCGCGCACTCCTGGATCTCGCCGCCCGCGTTGCCCTCGATCTGGTAGCGGCCGCCGAGCATGAGGTCGCCCGAGATCGGCTGGAACCAGCGCGCGATCCGCTCGGCGCTGGTGACGGCGTCCCACACGTCGTCGATGGGGGACGGGTAGGTCTGCGCGAGCGTCTGCACGTGCGACGGGAAGCCGTCGACCTCTTCGCTCTCGATCTCGCGGGTCACCGCGGCGAGCTGAGCCTGTACGTCGACCATGTCATTCCTCCTGGGGTTCGGTCGTGTCGGATTCTTCGGAGTCGGAGTCGGAGTCGGAGTCGGAGCCGGAGTCGGAGTCGTGGGTGTCGACATCTGCGTCGT
>DATEOM010000215.1:0-2797 GCA_035274105.1 Microbacterium sp. | reverse complement strand
CGTGATCGTCTGCGGAGTGCACGCCTCCAGCTCCGCGCCGAGGACGCTGGTCAGCTCGGCCGGGACCGCGTGGGCGAGCGCAGCCTTCCCGAGCGCGGTCGCGTGGACCGGCAGCCGCGCGCCGGTCCGGACGACCGGGGCCGCGGCCGAGGGGCTGCGCATGACGGCGATGCAGACCATCTCGCCGCCGTCCCGGATGGCCAGGTGGACGTTCTCGCCCGTTCGGTTCCTGAGGTCCGCCATCACCGGCAGCGCAGCCATCCGGAGTTCGCGTGGCTGCTCCGCGAGCTGCCCGAGCTCGAAGAGACGCAGCCCCAGATGGATGACCCTGCCGTCGCGTTCGAGGTACCGCTGCCGGACGAGGGTGCTCACCAGTCGCGAGACCGTCGACTTCGGAAGGCCCGCACGCGTCGCGAGCTCCGAGATCGTCAGCCCGCTGTCCTCCTGGTCGAACGCCTCGAGGATGCGGGTCATCCGGTCGAGCACGCCGAGCGCGCCGTCCGTGGTCGAGGCCCGCATCGATCAGGCCACCTGCAGGGCCAGGCGATGCGTCAGCGCGCGTGCGGCATGGCGGACGAGCGGCGCCATCCGCTTCGGGTCCATGTCCGTCACGGGCCCGGCCACCGAGATCGCCGCCACGGGCAGGCGGTCGGGCGACAGGACGGGGCTGGCGACGCCGACGACTCCGGCGAACGTCTCGCACAAGTCGACCGCGACGAACTCCGTCCGCACCGAGGTGAGCTCCTTCTCGAACGCGTGGCGCCGGCACGCCTCGAGTCCGCCGATGACCTTCCCCAGGGCGGCGTCGTCCTGCGTGAAGGCCAGCACGGCCTTGCCGAGCGCTGTCGTCGCGGACGGCACACGCACTCCCGCGCGCGACGGCACGGGCCGCAGGCGTCCCCTCACAGACACCACCGACAGCATGTCGCGCCCCTCGTGCACGGCGACGTTGAGATGCTCACCGGTGGCGTTGAAGAGCTCGGCCAGCACCGGCAGCGCGGCGATGGTGAGCCGTCGTGGCGTGCTGGCCCGCGCGCCCAGCTCGAACAGCCGCAGCCCGATGACGACGCCGTCTTCGGAGCGCGTGAGGTATCGCTGCCGGACGAGGTCGCCGACAAGACGCGACACGGTGGACTTCGGTATGCCGGTGGCCAGCGCGAGCTGGGTGATGGTCGTGGAGCCGTGCGACTCGCGGACGGTCTCGAGGATGGCGAGGATCCGGTCGAGCACAGACACCGGCTCGTCTCTGAGAGCGGATCGCATGAGTGCAGTATCCGTCGCCGCGAGATGCCCGGCAAGCGTTGACCCGATGGCCGGCCTTTCGGTTCCGGTGAGTGGGACAGACGTCTCCCTACCCTCGCGGAAGGGGTGACGCGAGCGGTCTGGGAGGGCGACGGGGAGAGGGCCCGGACTCGCCGATTCGACGTGTCCGGGCCCTCATTTCGAATGATGAGAGATGGATGCTGCGGGTCAGGCGGCGCAGAAGGGCTTGATGCCCATCGCGCTCTCGATGCCCTCCATCACGTGCTGCTTGAAGAACGCGTCGCCCGCGAGCGGAGCGTCGGTCCAGGCGGCCACGTCGTGCCCGAGCGTGGTCAGCCACGATCGACCGCCGTCGTAGTACTGGCACCAGCTCACCGGGTGGTGCTCGCCGTGGCCCGCCGGGGTGGCCTGACTCGTGGCCTGGTCGACCTCGAGCAGCACGTTGACGAAGCTCGGGTACGGCGTCAGGTTGTACCACTCGTCCTTGAAAGGCCACGTCTCCGGCATGAACGACGTCGAGACATCGCGGTTGTTGATGGTCTCGACCGTGCCATCGCGGTTCGGTCCGTGGTTGTAGAAGTTCGCCCCGCCGAGGAGGCCCTCATAGTGCTCCCAGTGGTACTCGGCGCCGAAGGCGTTGTGAATGCCGACGAAGCCGCCGCCGCCGCGGATGTACTGCATCAACGTGGTCTGCGCGGTGTCGTCGAGCGTGTCGCGGTTCGAGCTCAGGAACACCACCGCCTGGTAGTTGTTCAGGCGGAATTGCGACAGATCCTCGGTGTAGTCCACAGCGATCCCGCGCTCCTCCGCCCATTTCTTGAGGTTCGCCTGCGCGACGTTGTTGGCGTTCAGCGGCGGGTTCAGGCCGGGACCGAGCGCTGTCCCGAGATGGGCGTGGCGCGGGCCGGCGGTGCGGCTCCAGATGAGGATGCGCTTCTGCTCGCCCTCGGTCCAGCCGTTGCCCCACTCGTTGTAGCACGTGGGGTCGACGCCGCGGCAGACGCCGTAGTCCTTGATCTCGTCCGTATAGATCTGGCCGGCGGTCGCCGGTTGGCCGCCCAGCCCGTTCCCATTGCCCTTCCCGTTGTCCAAGGCCGCTCCCCCGACCACCAATCCCGCGCCGAGTGCCGCCGCGGCGACGAGAGCGACTCCGGAGCGTATGAGCGATTTCATGTGATCTCCTTTGATCCGTTCGTGCTGGGACCTCGGGTGCATCGTGCGTGATCGGCCCGGGGTCGGCAGCGAATCTAGGCGCAGCGGATCGCGCGCAGCAACGCGCGTCCCACCCAGTAAGCCGAGGAGTGGTGACGCGCTCGATCACGCGGCGGCGACCGGCGACGCACAAGCCCCGCACACCTGTGTTTCCACAGGAGCGCGGGGCTTGGAAGATGGCTGTTAACGCGCAATGGCCACCCTGTGTGGGTGGCCATTGCGTGAATGGGTGTCCGGCGGTGTCCTACTCTCCCACAGGGTCCCCCCTGCAGTACCATCGGCGCTGAGAGGCTTAGCTTCCGGGTTCGGAATGGGACCGGGC
>DATEOM010000214.1:0-5401 GCA_035274105.1 Microbacterium sp. | reverse complement strand
GCGGATGCGGCCGACGTAGCTCGGGTCGTTGCCCGCCGCCTGCAGCGGCGTCGGGACCTCTTCGACGACGACGCCGGGCGCCGACGCGAGGATCTCGTACGCACGCTCCGGCGTGATGTCGTTCGCGAACTCGGCGTGGATCGAGAGCGAGTGGCCGGTGAAGACGGGAACGCGGACGCACGTGCCGGCGACGCGGAGGTCGGGCAGCTCGAGGATCTTGCGGCTCTCGTTGCGGAGCTTCTTCTCTTCGTCGGTCTCATTGAGGCCGTCGTCGACGAGGTTGCCCGCGAGCGGGATGACGTCGAAGGCGATCGGGGCGACGTACTTCTCCGGCTGGGGGAAGTCCACGGCCGCGCCGTCGTGCACGAGGTCGAGCGTGTTGCCCTGCGCGAGCACGCCCTCGACCTGGCCGAGCAGCTCCTGCGCACCGGCGAGACCCGAGCCCGAAACGGCCTGGTAGGTCGAGACGATGAGGCGCTCGAGGCCCGCCTCGGCGTCGAGCGGCTTCAGCACCGGCATCGCGGCCATCGTGGTGCAGTTCGGGTTCGCGATGATGCCCTTGGGCGGGTTCGCGATCGCGTGCGGGTTGACCTCGCTGACGACGAGCGGCACCGCGGGGTCCATGCGCCAGGCGCTGGAGTTGTCGATGACGATCGCGCCGGCCTCGGCGAAGCGAGGAGCGTGGGCGCGGCTGCCGGTGGCTCCGGCGGAGAAGAGCGCGACGTCGATGCCCGACGGGTCGGCGGTCGCGACATCTTCGATGATCACCGTCTCGCCGCCGAACTCGACGGCGGTGCCGGCCGAGCGGGCGGTCGCGAACAGGCGCAGCTCGCGGATGGGGAAGTTCCGCTCGGCGAGAATCTCGCGCATGACCGTCCCGACCTGGCCGGTGGCGCCGACGACGGCGACGGAGAGTCCTGAATCGGAGATGCGGGTCATGGTGGTTCCTCAGCGTGGAGCGCGCGTGCAGCAGCGTGGAGCGGACGCGCGGGCGCCGTCGATCGCGCGGGGTTTGGGCGATTCTACCGGCCGCGGCCGAGCCCCGGCCGCGGTGTTACCTGTCGCAGCGGACAGCGTGCGTGCGATTCCTGCCGTTCGCCGGCCCGTCGGCGAGATCAGGAGATCTGGCGCATGCCGGACGTTTCGCGCCGAATCTTCCTGCCTGGGCCAGATCTCCTGATCTGAGAGATGGATGCTGCGGGCCGCAGCATCCATCCCATCACGAAGTCTGCTCAGCGGCCGGTGCCGGCGTAGACGGTCGCCTCGATGTCGCCGTCCAGCCCGTAGGCGGTGTGGACGACGCGGGCGGCCTCGGCGAGATCGTCACCGCGCACCACGACCGAGATGCGGATCTCGGACGTCGAGATCATCTCGATGTTGATGCCCGCGACGCTCAGCGCCTCGAAGAGGGTGGCCGAGACGCCCGAGTGCGTGCGCATGCCCGCGCCGACGACCGAGAGCTTGCCGATCTGGTCGTCGTGGACCAGGTTCTCGAACCCGATCTCGGACTGGTCGGCGGCGAGCGCCTTGAGCGCGGTCGCGGCATCGGTCTTGGGGAGCGTGAACGAGATGTCGGTGCGGCCGGTGGTCGCGGCCGACACGTTCTGCACGATCATGTCGACGTTCGCGCCGGACTTCGCGACGACCTTGAAGATCTCGGCCGCCTTGCCGGGCACGTCGGGAACGCCGATCACAGTGATCTTGGCCTGGCCGAGGTCGGTGGCGACGCCGGCGACGATGGGCTCTTCCATCTCTTCTCCCCCTGAGGTGTCGGGAACAGTGCCCTCGGGAAGGTTCATCCCTTGGCCGAGCACGTAGGTCCCCACGCCCGAGCTGAACGTGGAGCGGGCGTGGATGAGCACGCCGTGACGGCGTGCGTATTCGACGGCGCGGATGTACAGCACCTTCGCGCCGTTGGCGGCGAGCTCGAGCATCTCCTCCGCGGAGACGACACCCAGCTTCCTCGCCTTCGGCACCACGCGCGGGTCGGCCGTGAAGATGCCGTCGACGTCGCTGTAGATCTCGCAGACGTCGGCCTCGAGCGCCGCCGCGAGGGCGACGGCCGTGGTGTCGGAGCCGCCGCGGCCGAGGGTGGTGATGTCGCGGGTGTCGCGGTTGAAGCCCTGGAAGCCGGCGACGATGACGATGGCGCCCTCGTCGAGCGCCTCGCGCAGGCGGATCGGCGTCACGTCGACGATGCGCGCCGAGCCGTGGTCGGCGGTCGTGATCATGCCGGCCTGGCTGCCGGTGAACGATCGCGCTTCGAAGCCCATCGAGTGGATCGCCATCGCAAGCAACGCCATCGAGATCCGCTCGCCGCTCGAGAGCAGCATGTCGAGTTCGCGCGGCGCGGGGATCGGCGCGACCTGGCCCGCGAGATCGAGCAGCTCATCGGTCGTGTCGCCCATCGCGCTGACGGCGACGACCACATCGTGGCCGGCACGGCGCGTGTCGACGATGCGCTTCGCGACGCGCTTGATGCTCACGGCATCAGCGACCGACGATCCGCCGTACTTCTGGACGATCAGCGCCACATCGAACTCCACGCGTTTTGTCTGAGGACGGGCGAGAACGGATGCCGCGTCCCGCGGCTTCCTGTCGCCCAAGGGTCCATCTTACGGACGCGCTCATGCGCGCCCGGCCATGTGTCGCGCGGGGGGTGGGGCTGGTGCCGCACAGCACAGGATCGGAGTTCTGCGACGACACGCCGCGCGGAGCGTGCCCCGACCGGCGTGTCGGCGAAAGGTTCCGATTCTGTGCGCCGTGGGACGGCGCCGGTAGCATCCGAGCATGGGGCAGATCGAGGCGTGGTCGGAGTTCAACGTGGCGATGGTGGGCGCCACGGCGGCGCTCGCGGGTCTCGTGATCGTCGCCGCGAGCGTCAACATCGGCGACATCATCAAGGAGGCGTCGCTCACGTCCCGTCTCGCGGCGGGCATCTCGGGGCTCGTGCTGGCCCTCATCGGCTCGGCGATCGGGCTCGTCCCCACGGTCGGGGCGGTGCCGTACGGGGTCGCGATGATCGTCATCGCGCTCGGCGCGGGGGTGTTCCAGGTGCAGGCGACCCGGAGGATCTTCGAGAACCGGCACCCCGCCAACCGCCTGCGCTGGCTCAAGTCGGCGGTGGGCTTCTTCGCGCCGCTCGCCTACCTCATCGGCGGCGGGCTCCTCGCCGCAGGCCAGCCCGTGGGCCTGGTGTGGTTCGCGGTCGGCTCGATCGTCGCGATCGTGGCCGCGCTGCTGGTCTCGTGGATCGTGCTGGTCGAGGTGCTCCGCTGACGCTCACCCGGTCGAGATCGGCGGAAGGTCGGCGCTTTCGGGCTTGCGGGCGCGCAGCGCGCCGCCGGTGGCCGCGAGCCAGCAGCCGACCAGCACGAGCGGGAAGCCGATCAGCAGCCCCGGCGTCAGCGGCTCGCCCAGGATGATCGTGCCCAGCACGATCGCGACCACGGGATTGACGTACGTGAACAGCGGCGCCCGCACCGGCCCGACTCGGGCGATCAGCGCGAAGAAGACGATGAACGCCAGCGCCGTGCACAGCACCGCGAGCGCGACGAGGGACACCGTGCTCTCGACCGTCGGCACCTGATGCTGGGTCAGGAAGGCGATCGGCGTATAGAAGATGCCGACCGCGAAGAGGGCGAGCGTGATCGAGCCCAGCGAAGGGACGTCTCGCAGCTTGGTCGCGATGACGAAAGGTGCGATCGCGTAGAGGAGCGCGACGAGAAGCACTTCGCCGACGGCCAGCAGACCACCGCCGCCCTCGACGGCGAGCCCGGGGCCGGCGACGATCACGAACACGCCTGCGAAGCCGATGAACAGCCCGATCGCCCGCGCCGGGCTGAGCACGGACCTGTCGCCGCCGCCGAACGCGATCAGCGCGGCGAACAGCGGCACGGTGGCTACGAGGAGTCCCGTGAGCCCGGAGGGCAGCGTCTGCTCGGCATGCCCGAGCAGCAGGAACGGCCCCGCCATCTCGATCGCGCCGAACAGCAGCACCCAGCCGATCTTCGCGAACGCCGGTCGCAGCGCCTTCTGATACAGCGCGAACGGGAGCAGCAGCACCGCACCGAGCAGGGTGCGGCCGGCGACGACCGCGGCCGGCGAGTAGGACTCGACGGCGACGCTGATGAACAGGTACGGGACGCCCCACAGCAGCGCCATCGCGGCGAACAGCAACCACGCGCGCGTGTCGAATCGCTGCGAGGAGTTCATGCGGGGTGTCTCCCAACGGTGAGGTGGCGGGGTCGGCGGCGACGTCGCCCGAGCGTCGTCATCGACTCAGGTTGCGCGCTCGCCGGCGCTGAGCGCGAGACGGCCGACCGCCAATCTACGACGGACTTCCGACATCGTCGGGGGATCGCCCCCACCGCCCGCGTCCGGCGATCGGGTCAGACGGAGCGGCGCCCTTCGAAGGCGCGGCCGAGCGTGACCTCGTCGGCGTACTCCAGGTCGCCGCCGACCGGAAGACCGGAGGCGAGGCGGGTGACGGTGATCTCGAGGGTGTGGAGCAGGCGGCTCAGGTAGGTCGCCGTCGCCTCGCCCTCGAGGTTCGGGTTGGTGGCGAGGATGACCTCCTGCACGGTGCCGTCGGCGAGTCGCTGCATGAGCTGCGTGATGCGCAGGTCGTCGGGGCCGATGCCGGCGATCGGGCTGATCGCGCCGCCGAGCACGTGGTAGAGCCCGCGGAACTCGCGCGTGCGCTCGATCGCCGCCACGTCCTTCGCGTCCTCAACGACGCAGATCAGCGTCTGGTTGCGACGGGGGTCGCGGCAGATCGAGCAGCGCTCCTGCTCCGAGACGTTGCCGCACACCTCGCAGAAACGCACCCGCTCGCGCACCTCGCTGAGCAGCTCGGCGAGGTGCGACACGTCGAAGTTCGGCGTCTGCAGGATGTGGAACGCGATGCGCTGGGCCGACTTCGGCCCGATCCCGGGAAGGCGGCCGAATTCGTCGATGAGGTCTTGGACGATGCCGTCGTACATGGGCTAGCTGAACCTCGTCGGCGGCTCGTAGGGCTCCTCGCGGACGAACGTGGCGCCGAGCACCTGGCGCACCACCGCCTCGCCGTAGCGCTGCACTCCCCCGTTGCGCGTCGTGACCACGGGTGTCAGCGGCGGCGCGACCGTGGGCGGGACGGGAAGATCGGCGGTCAGCGCGTCGGCGTCATCGTCGTCATCGTCGTCGCGCTCGGGCGGCGGAGCGATCTCGGTGCGAGGCAGGACCTGACCCTCACGCGGCGGCGCGAGGGTCGCGACCCGCGCGGTCGCCGCTTCGGCGTCTTCGGGCTCGTCGTCGACCGCGAATTGCGCGGGCGTCTCGACCGGGAAGGCTGCGGGGCCCGGGTCGGGCGGCGGCGCGTCGTCGTCGGACGGGATGGGTGCAACGGCCCAGTCGGTCA
>DATEOM010000213.1:0-3696 GCA_035274105.1 Microbacterium sp. | reverse complement strand
GGGCGGCACCCGCCTCGAGCACGCGCCGCAGCCCCAGGACGTCTTCGAGCTCCGCCGGCGTGACGTCGCGCGGATGCGGCGGCTGCGGCAGTGGATCGGCGACGAACGTGCCGCCGTACCGGCCCCGGCGGCGCACGAGGTAGCCGGTGTCGGCGAGCTCGCGGATCGCCTCGCGCACGGTGTCGCGACTGACGGCGTAGAGCACAGCCAGCTCGCGCTCCGACGGCAGGGACTCCCCCGGCGCGACGACCCCGAGCCGGATCGTCTGCACCAGGCGCGCGACGGTGTCTTCGAGCGCGTTGCCCTCGCGCACCGGCCGGTAGACGGCCTTGCGCACCTGCTGCAGCGGGGCGTCGGTCATGGCGAGACCCTACAGCGGCGTGACGTAGGCGTTCGTGATGCCGCCGTCGACGACGAACGTGCTCGCGGTGATGAACGACGCGTCGTCCGACGCGAGGAAGGCGACCGCGGCGGCGAGTTCCTCGGGTTCGGCGAAGCGCCCCATCGGCACGTGCACCAGCCGGCGCTGCGCGCGCTCGGGGTCCTTCGCGAACAGCTCCTGCAGCAGCGGTGTGTTGACCGGGCCCGGGCATAGGGCATTCACCCGGATGCCCTGCCGCGCGAACTGCACCCCCAGTTCCCGGGTCATCGCGAGCACGCCGCCCTTCGACGCGGTGTACGAGATCTGCGACGTGGCAGAGCCGAGCAGCGCCACGAACGACGCGGTGTTGATGATCGAGCCCTTGCCCGCCGGCACCATGTGCCGCAGGGCCGCGCGCGAGCACAGGTACACCGACTTGAGGTTGACGTCCTGCACGCGGTCCCACGCCGGCAGCTCGGTCGTCTCGATCGAGTCGTCGTCGGCGGGAGAGATCCCGGCGTTGTTGAACGCGATGTCGAGGCGTCCGAACTCCGCCGCGATACCGTCGAACACCGCGTTGACCTGCGCCTCGTCGGCGACGTCCACCTGCCGGAAGACGCCGTCGACCTCGTCGGCGGCGACCTCGCCCGTCGCCGGATCGAGGTCGGCGATCACGACGCGCGCGCCCTCGGCCGCGAAGCGTCGGGCGGTGGCGAGGCCGATGCCGGAGGCGCCACCCGTGATGACGGCTACCCGGTCCTTGAGTCGCTGGGTCAGATCCATGCTGTTCCATTGCCTTTCTGCCGTGCGAAGTCCGGTGCGGACGCCGGTCACGAGGCGTCCGTCGCGAAGAACACGTTCTTGGTCTCGGTGAAGTGCTCGGCGGCGTCAGGACCGAGTTCACGGCCGAGCCCGGAGGCCTTCATGCCGCCGAACGGGGTCGAGTACCGCACCGACGAGTGCGAATTGACCGAGAGCACGCCGCTCTTCACGCCCCGCGCCACGCGCACCGCGCGGCCGAGGTTCTCGGTCCAGATGGAGCCCGCGAGGCCGTAGACGGTGTCGTTCGCGAGGCCGATGGCGTCGGCTTCGTCGTCGAACGGCATCACCGCGACGACCGGCCCGAACACCTCTTCCCGTGCGATCCGGTCGGCGCGGTCGGCCAGCACCACGGTCGGCGCGAACCAGAACCCGTCGCCGGAGGGCGCCGAGCCGCGGAACGCCACGTTCGCGCCGTCGAGGAATCCCTCCACCGTGGAGCGATGGGATGCCGAGATCAGCGGCCCCATCTCCGTCCGCTCGTCTGCGGGGTCCCCGACCCGCCACGCCTGCACCGCCGGCTCCAGCAGCGCGAGGAACCGGTCGTACACCGACCGCTCGACCAGGATGCGGCTGCGGGCACAGCAGTCCTGTCCGGCGTTGTCGAAAACAGCGCCGGGTGCCGAGGCCGCGGCTTTCTCGAGGTCGGCATCCGCGAACACGATGTTGGCGCTCTTGCCGCCGAGCTCCAGGGTCACGGGCTTCAGCTCGCGGGCGCAGCCGGACGCGACCTCCGTCCCCACCGACGTCGAGCCGGTGAACACGACCTTGCGTACGTCCGGGTGCGAGACGAAACGCTGCCCGACCACGGAGCCGGACCCCGTCACGACTTCGAACAGCCCCTCGGGCAGCCCGGCGAGCAGCGCCAGCTCCCCGAGGCGCACCGCCGTCAACGGCGTCAGCTCGGCGGGCTTCAGCACGACGGCGTTGCCTGCGGCGAGCGCCGGCGCGAAGCCCCACGATGCGATCGTCATCGGGAAGTTCCACGGCACGATGATCCCGACGACCCCGTACGGCTCGTGGAACGTCACGTCCAGTCCGCCCGCCACCGGGATCTGCTGCCCCGAGAGCCGCTCGGGCGCACCGGCGGAGAAGTTCAGCACCTGCGCGACGTGCGACGCCTCCCAGCGGGCCGACCCGATCGGGTGACCCGAGTTCAGCACCTCCAGCTGCGCGAGCTCCTCGACGTGGGCCTCGACGACGCGCGCGAACGACCGCAGCGCGTCGGCGCGCGCGACCGGCGGCAGCGACGCCCACGAACGCTGTGCGACGACGGCGCGCGAGATCGCAGCATCCGTCTCGTCCACGCTCGCACGCGCGATCTCGCGGATCGGCAGCGCGGTCGCCGGGTTGATCACGGTGAACGCGGCGCTCATGCGGTCGGCACCTCCCGGGATGCGTAGACGGATGCCTCGGCCACGAGTCCCGCGAACAGCCGGCGGTCCTCCTGGTTCTGCTCGGGGTGCCACTGCACGCCCAGCACGTAGCCCTCGCCGTCGGACTCGAACGCCTGCACGAGCCCGTCCCCGGTGCGGGCGGTGACGACGAGCCCGTCGCCGAGCCGGTCGACGCCCTGGTGATGGTAGCTGTGCACGTCGAGCTCGCCGGGCCCGACGAGCCCCGCGAGACGCGAGCCCTCGTCGACGATCACCTCGTTCGTCGCGAAGACACCGCCGCCGACCCGGAACCGGTCGGTGCCGAGCGATTCGGGCAGGTGCTGGTGCAGCGTGCCGCCGCGGGCGACGTTGACGAGTTGCAGCCCGCGGCAGATCGCGAGCACCGGCAGCCGTCGCTCCTCCGCGCCCCGGAACAGCGCCAGCTCCCACGCGTCGCGATCCGGGCGGGCGGGGTCGGTGAGCGGATGCCGCTCGGCACCGTACAGCTCGGGCTGCACGTCGACGCCCCCGGTGAGGATGAGACCGTCGAGGCCTTCGAGCACCGCGCGGGCCGCGGCATCCGGTTCCGGCTGCGGCGGCAGCAGCACCGCGATGCCGCCGGACGCGGTCACGGAGTCGAAGTAGACCTGCGGCAGGAAGGCCGCGCGGACGTCCCACACCCCCTGTGTCGCCTGCTCGAGGTATGTCGTCAGGCCGATCACCGGCTTTCTAGAGGCGCTCGAAGCCACGGACCCGCTCCCAGTCGGTCACGGCGGCGTCGTAGGCCTCGACCTCGATGCGCGCCTGGTTCAGGTAGTGGTCGACCATGTCGTCGCCGAACGCCGCGCGGGCGATGGCCGAGTCGTCGAACAGCTGCGCCGCCTCGCGCAGCGTCGTCGGAAGGTGGTCGACTCCGGCCGTGTACGCGTTGCCCTCCAGCCGGTCGGGCAGCGGCAGCTCGTGCTCGATGCCGTGCAGGCCGCCCGCGATGATCGCGGCGATGCCGAGGTACGGGTTGACGTCGCCGCCGGGCACCCGGTTCTCGACGCGCAGCGACGAGCCGCGGCCGATCACGCGCAGCGCGCACGTGCGGTTGTCGACGCCCCACGCGATGCCCGTGGGCGCGAACGATCCCCTCGC
>DATEOM010000212.1:0-3261 GCA_035274105.1 Microbacterium sp. | reverse complement strand
CATCCGGGCGTAGTCTCATGCGATGACCTCAGCGGCGAGCCGGACAGAGCTTCGAGCGCTCCTGGACGAGCTGCACGACGCGGCTGCCGTCCGCATCGCGGCGATCGACGAGACCCTCGAGGAGCTCCGGGCGGATCGCGGCTCCGACGTCGCCGACGACGAGCACGATCCCGAAGGCGTCACGCTGTCAGGCGAGTGGTCCCGCGCCGTCGCCCTCGAAGAGGCCGCCCGCCGGGAGATCGCCGAGATCGACGAGGCCGTGAAACGCTGGGAGGCCGGCACCTACGGCGTATGCGTCGACTGCGGTCGCGGCATCCCGATCGCGCGTCTTCGCGTGCGCCCGTTCGCGACGCGCTGCGTGTCGTGCGCCGAGAAGGCCGGCGTCTGACGTGTCGTTCGGCGCCGCGGCATCCCGTGCCGCCCGCAACGGCTTCCCGCGCGTCGCCGGGGCGGATTCCTGCCCGTGCGGCAGCGGTGATCGCTTCGACGGATGCTGCGCCCCCGCGCTGCACGGAACACCGGCGTCGACCGCCGAGCGCCTGATGCGCTCGCGCTACACCGCGTTCGTGGTCGGCGACGCAGTGTATCTCGAAGGCACGTGGCATCCGGGCACGCGCCCCGAGGATCTGACGCTCGACCCCGAACAGCACTGGACGGGGCTCGAGATCGTCGACGTCCAGGACGGCGGTGAGGGCGACAAGCGGGGCGTCGTCGAATTCCGCGCCGCCTGGCGCCACGACCGCGACAGCGGCGTCTTGCACGAGCGGAGCCGCTTCGTGCAGCAGGGCGGCCGGTGGTGGTACCTCGACGGCCAGATCGATCCGAGCTGACCGGTCCACCCTGCGCTGAGCGCCGATAGCGTGAAACCCATGACCACTCAGGCAGAGAAAGCACAGACCCTCACCCGACTGCACGCCGCCCCCGAGATCCTCCGCGTCGTGAACGTGTGGGACGCCGTGTCGGCCAAGACGATCGCGGCACTCCCCGAGACGCGCGCGATCGCGACCGCGGGCCACTCGATCGCCGCGACGTTCGGATACCCCGACGGGCAGATCCCGCTGGAGGTGTCGCTCGACATGATCGGCCGCATCGTCGAGGCGGCCGGCGACCTGCCGGTGACCGCCGACCTCGACGACGGGTACGGCGACGCGGGCGAGACCGTGCGCCGTGCGATCGGCAAGGGCGTCGTCGGCGCCAATGTCGAGGACCGCCTCGTGCCGCTCGACGAGGCCGTCGCCAACGTGGAGGCGATCGTCGCCGCGGGCGCCGCCGAAGGTGTGCCCTTCGTCCTCAACGCGCGCACCGATGCGTTCGTCCGCGCCGGCAAGCGCCCGGTCGAGGACTCGATCGCCGACGCGATCGAGCGCGGGCGTGCCTACCTCGCCGCCGGCGCCGACCTGGTGTTCGTGCCCGGCATCCTCAACGCCGATGTCACGAGGCAGCTCGTCGCGGGGATCGGCGAGCGCAAGGTCAGCGTCATCGGCCTGCCGGGCGCCCTGTCGGCGGGGGAGTACGAAGCGCTGGGCGTCGCCCGCATCTCGTACGGCCCCACGACGCAGCGCGTCGCGCTGACGGCGCTGCAGGATGTCGCCGCCGATCTCTACGCCGACGGCGTCATCCCCGCCTCCACGCGTGCGCTGAACTGACGCGCAGACCTCGTCCGATCGGCTCGCGGGAATCCCCGCGGGCCGATCGTCGTTGTGCCGGGCATGGAGCCCGCACCCGTCGACGTCGTCGTGATCGGAGCAGGCCAGGCGGGCCTCTCGGCCGCGTACCATCTGCAGCGGCGGAGCTTCGTCCCCGTCGACCGCGCGACCGGGGCAGACCAGACTTACATCGTGCTCGATGCGAATCCCGAGCCCGGTGGAGCGTGGCAGCACCGCTGGGCGTCGCTGCGGATGGCGACGGTGAACGGCATCCACGAGCTGCCGGGCTTCGCGGTGCCTCCGGCGGATCCGGCCGCGGCGAGCCGCGACATCCTTCCCGCGTACTTCGCCGAGTACGAGGAGCGCTTCGCGCTCGACGTGCTCCGGCCCGTGCAGGTGAAGGCGGTGCGTCGCGCTGACGACGACCCGGACGGCCGGCTGCTGGTCGAGACCGACCGCGGGACCTGGGCCGCACGCTTCGTGATCAACGCGACGGGCACGTGGACGCGTCCGTTCTGGCCGCGCTATCCAGGGCAGGAGCGCTTCCGCGGGCGGCAGCTGCACGTCGGCGGCTACGTCTCGGCGGAAGAGTTCCGCGGCGAGCGCGTCGTGATCGTCGGCGCCGGCGTCTCGGCGGTCCAGCTGCTCGACGAGATCTCCCATGTCGCCGACACCTTCTGGGTGACGCGCCGCGAGCCGGAATGGGTCGAGGAGGAATTCGACATCCCGGCGCGCGTGGCAGCCATCGCCGGTGTCGAGGACCGTGTGCGCCGGGGCCTCCCGCCCGGCAGCGTCATCTCCGTCACCGGCATGCACTGGACGCCGTGGGCCCGGGCCGCCGAGGCGCGCGGCGTGCTGGTGAGGCACCCGATGTTCGCGTCGATCGAGGAGGACGGCGTCCGCATGCCCGACGGCACGTTGGAGCGCGCCGACGTCATCCTGTGGGCCACGGGCTTCCGGCCTGCGCTCGACCATCTCGCCCCGCTGCACCTGCGGACGCCCGAAGGCGGATTCCGGGTCGAGAACGGGCGCTCGATCGACGAGCCGCGCCTCTTCCTCATCGGCTACGGTCCGTCGCAGTCCACCGTCGGCGCCAATCGCGCCGGCCGCGACGCCGTCCGCGCGATCGTCGCCGACCCGGTCGTCCTCGCCGCCTGACGACTCAGGGACGGCGTGTCGACCTTCGCGGCACGGAGCCCAGGCTCGAACGTGTGACGTCCAAGCCTAGGCTCGAACGCGTGACGCTGCTCGCCGTACTGCTGTTCCTCAACGCCGCCTTCAACGTCCTCGTCTGGCCGACGTTCTACCGTCGGGTGGCGAAGGACCCCCGCGCGCACGACGCCCGGGGCACGGCGACCCGCTTCCTCGTCGTGCACACGGTGCTCATCGCCATCGCGCTGACGCTGGCCGCAGCATCCGTCATCGCAGGCGTCGCCGCCCTCGTCGCGTGATGCGCGACGGCGCGCGCGCGGCGTAGCGTGGAACCCACGACGAAGGGGGAATCATGGCCCGCATCCTGATCTTCGGCGGCCACGGCAAGGTCGCACTGCTGCTCGAGCCGCTGCTCGTGGCGCAGGGACACACCGTGACCGCGGTGGTCCGCAACGCGGCCCAC
>DATEOM010000211.1:0-2511 GCA_035274105.1 Microbacterium sp. | reverse complement strand
ACGGATGCGGCGAGCACGGCGTCCGCGCCCGCCTCGATGGCGGGGCCGAAGTCCGCGGCACGGCCGGCACCGCCCGAGGCGATGACGGGAACGCTGGCCACCTCGCGCATCAGGGAGACGAGCTCGAGGTCGAAGCCCTGCTTCGTGCCGTCGGCGTCGATCGAATTGACCAGGAGCTCCCCCGCACCGCGTTCGATGGCCTCGCGCGCCCACTCGAGCGCGTCGAGGGTCGTCTCGGTGCGGCCGCCGTGCGTGGTGACCACGAAGCCGGAGTCGGTCGCAGGCGACCGCTTGACGTCGAGCGACAGCACGAGCACCTGCGCGCCGAACCGGTCGGCGATCTCGTCCAGCAGCGGAGGACGCGCGATCGCCGCCGAGTTGACGCCGATCTTGTCGGCGCCGACCGACAGCAGCCGCGCCACGTCGTCGGCGGAGCGCACTCCCCCTCCGACCGTCAGCGGGATGAAGACCTCTTCGGCGGTGCGGCGGACGACGTCGTACGTCGTCGAGCGCTCGTCGACGGTCGCCGTGACGTCGAGGAAGGTGATCTCGTCGGCGCCCTGGCGGAAGTACTCCCGCGCGAGCTCGACAGGGTCGCCCATGTCGCGCAGGTTCTGGAAGTTGACGCCCTTCACGACGCGGCCGGCGGCGACGTCGAGGCACGGGATGACGCGGCAGACGAGGCTCATCAGAGTCTCGCGTTGTGGATCGCGGTCACGAGGATCGCGCGGGCGCCGATCGCGTACAGCGCGTCCATGACCTGGTTGACGCCCTTGCGCGGGCTCATCACGCGGACGGCCACCCACGCCGGGTCGCGCAGCGGCGAGATCGTCGGCGACTCGATGCCCGGCGCGATCGCGACGGCCTGGTCGACGAGGTCGGCCGGGAGGTCGTAGTCGATGAGCACGTACTGCCGCGCGACGAGGACGCCGCGCAGGCGCCGCAGCAGCGTGTCGGTGCCGGCGATGTCGGAGGGACCGGCGACCAGCACCGCCTCGGAGCGCAGGATCGGCGGACCGAACACCTCGAGGCCGGCCTGGCGCAGCGTGGTGCCGGTCTCGACGACATCGGCGACGGCATCCGCGACGCCGAGTCGCACCGCGGACTCCACGGCGCCGTCCAGCGGGACAAGATCGACCGCGATCCCCCGTTCGTCGAGGAACGAGTCCACCAGGCCGGGATACGACGTCGCGATGCGCTTGCCCTCGAGGTCGCCGAGGTCGTGGAACGTGCCCGTCGGCGCCGCGAAGCGGAAGGTCGACCCGGCGAAGCCGAGCGCCTCGATCTCGCGGGCACCCGGCATCCGGGCGTCGAGCAGCAGGTCGCGGCCGGTGATGCCGACGTCGAGCGCGCCCGAGCCCACGTAGGTGGCGATGTCCTTGGGGCGGAGGTAGAAGAACTCCACCTCGTTCTGGGGGTCGATGACGTGGAGGTCCTTGGCGTCTCGACGGCCGGTGTATCCGGCCTCGGACAGCATCTCCGCGGAGGTCTCGGCGAGCGAGCCCTTGTTCGGCACGGCGATTCGCAGCATGGCGGCGTGGCTTTCGGGTTCGAGGTGGGAGGGGGACGCGCGCTCAGAGATGTCGGTAGACGTCCTCGAGGCTCAGCCCCTTCGCGAGCATCAGCACCTGCAGGTGGTACAGCAGCTGCGAGATCTCCTCGGCTGCGGCATCCGTCGATTCGTACTCCGCCGCCATCCAGACCTCGGCGGCCTCCTCGACGATCTTCTTGCCGATCGCGTGGACGCCCGCGTCCAGCTGCGCGACGGTTCCCGATCCCTCGGGGCGCTCAGCGGCTTTCGCGGCGAGCTCGGCGTACAGCGTGTCGAACGTCTTCACCATGCCAGGGTATCGAACCGCGCGGATGCCTCGGCGCCGCGTGACGAGAGGCTCAGTGCCCGTGGTGGTCGGCGGCGGTCGCGCGCAGGCCCGCGATGGCGTTGGCGGGGTCGCCCGCACCGAACACGGCGGAGCCCGCGACGAACGTGTCGGCGCCCGCCTCGGCGGCCTGGGCGATCGTGGACTCGCCGATGCCGCCGTCCACCTGGAGCCACACCGACGACCCGCGCCGGCGTGCCTCATCGGCGAGGCGACGCAGCTTCGGCATGGTCTCGGGCATGAAGGACTGGCCGCCGAAACCGGGCTCGACGGTCATCACGAGGATCTGGTCGAAGTCGTCGAGGAGGTCGAAGAGGCCCTCCACGGGCGTCGCGGGCTTCACCGCGACGCCGGCGCGCGCGCCGATGTCGCGGAGGCGCCGGGCGAGCGCGACCGGCTCGGTGGCCGCCTCGAGGTGGAACGTGACGGATGCTGCGCCCAGCTCGGCGTAGCCGGGAGCCCAGCGATCCGGGTCGGCGATCATGAGGTGCACGTCCAGGGGCACCGGGCTCGTCGCCTGGATGCGCTCGACCATCTGCGGGCCGAACGTCAGGTTCGGCACGAAGTGGTTGTCCATGACGTCGACGTGGACGAAGTCCGCCGTCGCGATGCGGGCGAGCTCCGCCTGCATGTT
>DATEOM010000210.1:0-2134 GCA_035274105.1 Microbacterium sp. | reverse complement strand
GCGATCGTCGTCGCTGGAGCGGGCGAACACGACTCCCATCGTGTCTCTGCCCTTGGCGGGGACCTCGGCCACGGCAGAGCGTACCACCTTGCCGCTGGCAAGAACCACCAAGACCTCGTCGTCCTCCGAGACGATGAGACCACCCGCGAGATCGCCGCGATCCTCGCTCAGCTTGGCCACCTTGATGCCCAGTCCGCCGCGGTTCTGCATGCGGTACTGGTCGACCGCGGTGCGCTTCGCGTACCCGCCTTCGGTCACGACGAAGACGTACCCGTCGTCGGCGGCGACGGATGCCGACAGCAGGCTGTCGCCGGCGCGGAAGTCCATTCCCTTCACGCCCGAGGTCGAGCGGCCCATGGGGCGCAGCGCCGAATCGGTCGCCGAGAAGCGCAGTGACATGCCGTGCCGGCTGATGAGCAGGATGTCGTCGCCCTCGTCGACCAGGAGCGCGCTGACGACCTCGTCGTCGGGGCCGGCCTCGGCCTCGTCTCCGTCTTCGGGCACCTGCCCCCGGAGCTTGATCGCGATGATGCCGCCCTGGCGATTGGTGTCGTACTCGGTGAGGCGCGTCTTCTTGACGAGGCCGCTGCGGGTCGCGAGCACGAGGTACGTCGCGACGGAGTAGTCGCGGATGTCGAGGATCTGGGCGATCTCTTCATCGGGCTGCAGTGCGAGCAGGTTGGCGACGTGCTGGCCCTTCGCGTCGCGCCCGGCCTCCGGCACCTCGTACGCCTTCGAGCGGTACACGCGACCCTTGTTCGTGAAGAACAGCAGCCAGTGGTGCGTCGTGGTGACGAAGAAGTGCTCGACGACGTCGTCGGCGCGCAGCTGCGCACCCTTGACGCCCTTGCCGCCGCGATGCTGCTGGCGGTAGTTGTCGCTGCGCGTGCGCTTGATGTAGCCGGCGCGCGTGACCGAGATGACCATCTCCTCTTCGGGGATCAGGTCTTCCATCGACATGTCGCCGTCGAATCCGTGGAGGATGTGCGTGCGGCGCTCGTCGCCGAACTTGTCGACGATCGCCGTGAGCTCCTCGCGGATGATGTCGCGCTGGCGCTGCGGCGTCGCCAGGATCTCCTTGTAGTCGGCGATCTGCAGCTCGAGCTCGGCGGCCTCGTCGATGATCTTCTGCCGCTCGAGGGCCGCCAGGCGGCGCAGCTGCAGCTGGAGGATCGCATCGGCCTGCGCCTCGTCGACGTCGAGGAGCTTCTGCAGACCCTCGTTCGCCTCCTGTGCGTTGGGTGACCGGCGGATGAGCGCGATGACCTCGTCGAGTGCGTCGAGCGCCTTCAGATACCCGCGCAGGATGTGCATGCGCTCTTCGGCCTTGCGCAGGCGATAGCTCGTGCGGCGGACGATGACGTCGATCTGGTGCTCGAGCCACAGAGTGACGAAGCCGTCGAGCGACAGCGTGCGCGGCACGTTGTCGACGATCGCCAGCATGTTGGCGCCGAAGTTCTCCTGCAGCTGGGTGTGCTTGTACAGGTTGTTCAGCACGACCTTGGCGACGGCATCCCGCTTCAGCACCACCACGAGACGCTGACCGGTGCGGTCCGAGGTCTCGTCGCGGATGTCGGCGATGCCGGTGATCTTGCCGTCGCGGGCGAGGTCGCCGATCTTGACCGCGAGGTTGTCGGGGTTGACCTGGTACGGCAGCTCGGTGATGACGAGGCAGGTGCGGCCCTGGAGCTCTTCGATCGACACGACGGCGCGCATCGTGATCGAGCCGCGGCCGGTGCGGTACGCCTCGCGGATGCCCTTCGTGCCGAGGATCTGCGCGCCGGTCGGGAAGTCCGGACCGGGGATGCGCTCCATGAGCGCGTCGAGCAGCTCCTCGCGCGACGCCTCGGGGTGCTCGAGGGCCCACAGCGCGCCGGCGGAGACCTCACGGAGGTTGTGCGGCGGGATGTTGGTCGCCATGCCGACCGCGATGCCGACCGAACCGTTGACGAGCAGGTTCGGGAAGCGCGCCGGCAGCACCGACGGCTCCTGCGTCTGGCCGTCGTAGTTGTCGTGGAAGTCGACGGTCTCTTCCTCGATGTCGCGCACCATCTCGAGCGCGAGCTGAGCCATCTTGGTCTCGGTGTACCGCGGGGCGGCGGCGCCCATGTTGCCGGGCGAGCCGAAGTTGCCC
>DATEOM010000209.1:0-5725 GCA_035274105.1 Microbacterium sp. | reverse complement strand
CACCGCCTCGTGCGCGTGCCCGGCTCGTTCGAGCTTCCCGTGGTGGCCAAGGCCGCGCTCGAGGCCGGGGCCGACGCGGTCGTGGCGCTGGGCGTCATCATCCGCGGCGGCACGCCGCACTTCGAGTTCGTCTCGAACGCGGCGACCGACGGACTGACCCGCGTCGCTCTCGACACCGGCAAGCCGGTCGGCTTCGGCGTGCTGACGCTGGACGACGAGGCACAGGGCATCGCCCGCGCCGGACTCGAGGGCTCCGTGGAAGACAAGGGGTTCGAAGCGGCCGATGCGGCGATCCGCACCGCCGTGGTGCTGCGCGACCTGCGCGGCTGAGCCGAGCGGAACCGACCGCCTGGCGGAGACAACCTTCAGCTAGACTGATGGCATGGAAATCCTCCGCCACGTCGTCGTGCTCATCCACCTCGTCGGCTTCGCCATCCTCTTCGGCGCCTGGGTCGTCGAGGCGGTGAGCGGAAGGCGGCAGTTCACCCGTCTGATGGACTGGGGTCTGGCCATCGCCGCCGTCGCCGGTCTCATCCTCGCCGCGCCGTGGGGCATCGAGTACGACCTCGACTACGTCAAGATCGGCGTCAAGCTGGTCATCCTGCTCGTCATCGGCGCGCTCCTCGGCATGGGCCGCGCGCGTCAGCGCAAGACCGGCTCGCTCCCGTCCGCAATGTTCTGGGCCGTCGGCATCCTCACCTTCACGAACGCCGCGATCGCGGTGCTCTGGCGCTGACCACCTGACACGCGAGAACGGATGCCGCGGCCCTGGGCCGCAGCATCCGTTCTCGCTCTTCGGGAGCCGGGGCGGGATCCCGGGAGTAAGCTGGTCTTTTGTGCCGGGCGACAACGCCCGCACCCATGGTGATCCAGTGCAGTGCCGCCTGACGCGTCACCCTGCGCCTGGCGGCCGCCCACCGCCGCATCCCATCCGGATGCCCCGCTCCGCGCATGCCCAGGTGAATATGTCCTCCCCCAGCACGACCGTCGCGACCTCCGCGGCACCCGCAAATCCCCGCTCCCGCGTCATCCTCGCGAGCCTCGTCGGCACCACGATCGAGTTCTACGACTTCTACGTCTACGCGACCGCCGCCGTCCTCGTCTTCCCGATCCTCTTCTTCCCGACGGGCAACGACACCACGTCGCTGCTGCTGTCGTTCAGCGTCTTCGGCGCCGCGATGATCGCGCGCCCGCTCGGCGCCATCGTCTTCGGCCACTTCGGCGACCGGTTCGGCCGCAAGGCGACCCTCGTCGCGTCGCTGCTCACGATGGGCATCGCGACGTTCCTCATCGGGTGCCTGCCGACGTTCAACGAGATCGGCGTGTGGGCCGCGGTGCTGCTGCTCGTGCTGCGCCTCGCGCAGGGCTTCGCGCTCGGCGGCGAGTGGTCGGGTGCGGCGCTCGTCGCGACCGAGAACGCCCCGAAGGGAAAGCGCGCCTGGTACGGCACATTCCCGCAGCTCGGTGCGCCGCTCGGCTTCATCATCGCGAACTCGGTGTTCCTCGCGATCAACTTCCTGCTCCCCCACCCCGACGGCGCGGGTCAGCGCTCGGCCGACTTCCTCGCGTGGGGCTGGCGCGTGCCGTTCCTGTTCTCGGCGGTCATGGTGATCATCGGCCTCTGGGTGCGCCTGCGCCTCGTCGAGTCCCAGACGTTCGTCAAGGCCGAAGAGAAGGGCGCGATCCGCAAGTTCCCGCTCGGCACGGTCATCCGTCACCACTGGTGGCACCTGATCCTCGGCACGTTCATCATGCTGGCGACCTACGTGCTCTTCTACCTGATGACGAACTTCACGCTCTCGTACGGCACGAAGGCCGCCGACCTCGAGGTCGCCTCCGCCGCCGCGCAGAAGGCGGCCGAAGCCGCGGGCAACGCGTTCGACCCCGCCGTGTTCGCCGCGCAGTTCTACCCGGGCCTCGGGTTCGGCTACACCGACTTCGTGCTCATGCAGATCATCGGCGTGGTGTTCTTCGGCATCTTCACGCTGCTGTCGGGCCCGATCGCCGACGCGATCGGCCGCCGCCGCCTGCTGCTGTGGGTCACGGGCCTGATCATCGTGTTCGGCCTGACGTTCAACCTGTTCCTGTCGCCGCAGCTCGACCCGAAGTTCACCGGAGCCCTGACGCAGGCGTTCCTCATCTTCGGCTTCATGCTGATGGGCTCGACGTTCGGCCCCATGGGCGCCGTGCTGCCCGAGCTCTTCCCGACGAACGTCCGGTATTCGGGCTCGGCCATCTCGTACAACGTGTCGTCGATCCTCGGCGCCGCGCTCGCCCCGATCGTCGCGGTCGCACTGTGGGCCGCCGCCGACGGCAGCCCCTGGCTCGTGGGCCTGTACCTGTCGGCGATGGGCGTGCTGACCTTCGTCGCCCTCCTCCTCTCGCCCGAGACGAAGGACGTCGACTACAACGCCGACCTGGGCGTCGGAGCCACCGGCTCGCTCTGACCCCGGCCTCTCCGGACGATGGATGCCGCGACCCGGCCTGACCCGTTCAGGCCGGGTCGCGGCATCCGTCGTCTCCGTCTCGCTGCCTTCTCAGGGTTTGGGGCGCGTTTTCTCCGTTGGGGCGCAGAAACTCCGCCCCAACGGAGAAAGAGCGCCCCAAACCCGAGAACGGGGCCCGATCAGTCGAGGAACAGCGCGCGCAGGCGCTTCGTCGTGAACACCAGGCCGATGGCGATCATGACGACGTAGTAGAGCACGTGCCACCACATCTCGGGGGTGAGGATGCCGGTGGTGAGCCCGCGGACGAGCTCGACGCCGTGCCACAGCGGGAACGCCATGATGATGTGCTGGATCCACTCCGGGTAGATCGTGATCGGGTACAGCGTCGCCGAGAACAGGAACATGGGCAGCAGCACGAAGTTGATCCAGTCCATCTGCTGGAACGTCTTCATGTAGCTCGTGACGGCCATGCCGAGGCTCGCGAACCCGAAGGCGATGAGCAGCACCGCGGGAAGCGCCAGGATCGCGGTCCACGCGAGGTTGAGGCCCAGGATCTGCATGATGATCATGAAGCCGGTCGCGTACAGCAGGCCGCGCAGCAGCGCATAGAGGATCTCGCCCAGTGCGACGTCGAGCGGGCCGAGCGACGTCGCGAGCATGCCCTCGTAGAGCTTGCCGTAGTTGAGCTTGAAGAAGACGTTCCACGTCGAGTCGTAGATCGCGCCGTTCATCGCCGAGACGGCGAGGAGCGCGGGTGCGATGAAGGCCGCGTAGGGCACCTCGACCCCGCTCGAGGTCTGCACGTCGCCGATGAGGGCACCCAGGCCGATGCCCATCGAGGCGAGGTAGAAGACGGGCTCGAAGAAGCCCGACAGCACGACGGCCCAGCTCGATGAGCGCGCGGCGATGAGGCCGCGCTGCACGACCGACTGCGGGTTGCCCGCCCAGAGCGCCCGCACGCCGCCGGCGCGGACGGCGCGGGTCTCGGTTCCGGTCGCGACGCTCATGCGCCGAGCCTCCTCTGGAAGATGCGGCGGCCGATCAGGTACCCGCCGATCGAGAGCAGCAGGAGATACCCGACGTGCACGAGGATCGCGAAAGCGTCCATCGGCAGACCGTAGGTCGCGACGCGGCCGAGCTCGGTCGCGTGCCACAGCGGTGACACCCAGCCGATCCACTGCAGCCAGAGCGGCAGCGTGTCGAGCGGGTAGAACGTGCCCGAGAACAGGAACATCGGCATGAAGATGAAGCGCTGCACGAGAGCGATCTGGCCCTTGTCGTCGGTGATCGACGCGGCGTACGCCATGTAGGGGATGCCGAACGCGAGGCCCGCGAGCAGGCCGATCGGGATCGTCAGCCACCCCGTCTGGGGGTCGGGCACCGCCTGGAACAGCCACAGGAACAGGTAGTACGCGACCGTGACGACGATGATGCGCGCCGAGGCGCCGGCGACGACACCGCCGGCGATCTGCCCCGGCGATAGGCCTGTCGCACTGAACCCGAAGAAGTACCGACGCCACTTGAACCCGGCCATGACCGGGTACGAGAACTCCTCCGACGCGACGGAGATCGCGGCCGTCATCAGCAGCGCCGGGGCGACGAACACGAGGTACGAGACCTCGACGCCGTTCTGCGTGATGGGGGCGTCGATGAGGGCGGCGAGGCCGACGGCGAGCCCCAGCAGGTAGAGGATCGGCTGGCCGAGCGCGCCGACGATGATGGTCCAGCCGTACGCGCGCATCGCGCGCACCATGTGCTCGGTGACGTACCAGGTGCCGAGGGCCCGCGGCTTGCGGCCCCACTGCATCGCCTCTTCGCGCAGCTCGTCGATGGTGGGCTGCACGCGGGTCGCGGCGTCTTCGGAAGGGAGGCTCATTCGATCAGCGACCTTCCGGTGAGCCGGAGGAACACATCCTCGAGGCTCGAACGTCGCACGAGCGAGGTCAGCGGAGTGAGGCCACGGTGCGTCACGGCCTCGAGCGCGGCCTCCCCGTCGCCGGCGTAGACGAGGATGCGGTCGGGCAGCACCTCGACGCGGTCGCCGATGCCCTCGAGCTGAGGCGCGACCTGCTCGTTGCGGTCGGAGCCGAACCGCACCTCGAGCACCTCGCGGCTGGAGTGCTCGCGGATGAGCGAGGCCGGCGTGCCCTCGGCCATGATGCGGCCCTTGTCGACGACGATGAGGCGGTCGCAGAGCTGCTCGGCCTCGTCCATGTAGTGCGTGGTCAGCACGAGCGTCGTGCCGCGCTCCTTGAGGCGGAACAGGCGATCCCACAGCACGTGGCGCGCCTGCGGGTCGAGACCGGTGGTGGGTTCGTCGAGCAGCAGGATGCGGGGATCGTTGATGAGGCCGCGCGCGATCGTGAGGCGCCGCTTCATGCCGCCCGAGAGCTGCTCGTCCTTGCTCTTCGCCTTGTCTTCGAGCTGGGCGAACGCGAGAAGCTCGTCGGCCTTCTGATGGCACACCTTGCCCGGCAGGCCGAAGTAGCGTCCGTAGATGTAGAGGTTCTCGCGCGCGTTGAGCTCGCCGTCGAGGTTGTCCTGCTGGGGAACGACGCCGAGGCGCGAGCGGATCTCGGGGCCGTAGCGATCGGGGTCGAGCCCGAGGATCTCGAGCTGACCCGACGTGCGCGTCGAGACCGCGCCCACCATCTTCATCGTCGTGGACTTGCCCGCACCGTTCGGACCCAGCAGGCCGAACGACTCGCCGGGCGCGACCTCGAACGACAGGCCGTCGACGGCGAGGAAGTCGGGCTTGCCTTTGACCTTGTAGGCCTTGACGAGGTTCTCAGCGGTGATCACGGGCGCGGGCACCGGACTACCCTAACGCCCGACTCCGACACCGCCCAGGGGCCGACCGCACACAGAGCGCGTCAACGTGAGTTGACACCTTGACAACCGTCAACTACGGTTGACACGGATGCCGCGGCCCGCAGCATCCGTCACCGAAACGAGAGGCTGCGCGATGAGCGGCGACGAACTGACCACCCTGATCGGGGCGGCAGGCGGTCGCGAGCCGATCGCGGAGCTGCACCGCCTCGCCGAGGTGCGCCGCGAGCTCGCGCGCGCCGAAGAGGTGCAGGTGCGCAAGGCGCGCAACCTCGGCTTCTCGTGGCAGGCGATCGCAGGCGCCCTCGGCGTGAGCCGACAGGCCGTCCACAAGAAGTACGGTCGAAGGTGAGCCCCCTTCACGAACGAGGTACACCCATGCCCTCCGCCGATCTCGACGACGCCCCCGCCGCCACCCCCGCGGCGTCCCCGTCCCCCCGCGCGCGCCG
>DATEOM010000208.1:0-5675 GCA_035274105.1 Microbacterium sp. | reverse complement strand
GCTCAACGACCGGGGGGCGGGCCGGGGGCGGCGGCCGCCGACGGCCCATCGTTTCCGCCCCTGCGGAAGAAGGAGTGGTTGTGCCGCTCCCAGCGTTCTCACAAGAATGGCCAGAAGAGGAGGCGGATCGATGAGGATCCTTGTGGTCTGCGGAGCGGGTGCCTCGAGCACCTTCGTCGCTCAGCGCGTGCGTCACGCGGCCCACGCCGAGGGACTCGACTATTCCGCCTTCGCCGGCACCGAGCAATCGCTTCCGATCGATCTCGATGCCGCCGACGTCGTCCTCGTGGGTCCGCACCTGCACCATGCGCTGGAACGCATAGAACGGGATGCGGCCGTGCGGGGTACGACGGTGGTGCTGCTGCCGCCCGACATCTTCGGAGACCGGGACGGCACGCGGACACTCGCGCTGGTCCGCGCCGCGATCGGGAGCCCCGGGGGGCCGCTCCCGGCCGCGGACGCGGCGCCGCCCGACTCCTCACCCCCTCCCGCTCACCTGTCACGAAATGCCGGCGAGGGCGGCATTCCGTGACAGGTGAGCGGACGTGAACCACCGAACAACAACGCACCGAACAGCAACACACCCAAAAAGCAACACACTGAAAGGCCACGACATGGCACCCATCTCCCGCACCGTCCGGATCGGATCGGCGCACGGCCTGCACGCGCGTCCGGCGAAGCTGTTCGCGCAGGCGGCGAAGGATGCCGGCATCCCGATCACCATCTCGAAGGACGCGGGAAGCCCCGTCAACGCGGCGAGCATCCTCGGCGTGATCGCGCTCGGCATCGAGCAGGGCGACTACGTGACCCTCACCGCGGACGGCGACGGCGCGGAGTCGACGCTCGACACGCTCGCGGAGCTGCTCACCACCGACCACGACGCGGAGGCCTGAGCCATGACCGAACTCCGGGGTGTGGGAATCGGTCTGGGCGTCGCCCAGGGACCCGTCGCACGCATGGCCGAGCCCGCGCCGGCGCCGTCCGACGCACCGAGCACGATCAGCGCCGACGAGGAGCAGGCACGGGTGACGGATGCCGTCGCCGCCGTCGCACGCGAGCTCGAGGCCCGCGGTGCACAGGCCGGCGGAGCGGCGCAGGAGGTGCTCGAAGCGCAGGCGATGATGGCTGAGGACCCGACGCTCGCCGACGAGATCGGCACGCGGCTGGCCCAGGGCAAGACCGGCGAGTTCGCCGTGTTCGACGCGTTCGCGTCGTTCCGCGACCAGCTCACGGCGATGGGCGGCTACCTCGGCGAACGCGCCGCCGACCTCGACGACGTCGCGCAGCGCGTGATCGCGCGCCTCCGCGGCGTGCCCGCTCCGGGCGTGCCCGATCCGGGGCATCCGTTCGTCCTCGTCGCGAAGGATCTCGCGCCGGCCGACACCGCGCTCCTCGACCTCGACAAGGTGCTGGCGCTCGTCACCACCGAGGGCGGCCCGACCTCGCACACCGCGATCCTCGCGCGCGAGAAGTCCATCGTCGCGATCGTGGGTGCGACCTCCGCGACCGGGCTGCGCGACGGCGAGACGGTGATCGTGGATGCTGCCGCCGGCGTCGTGACGACCGAGCCGACCGCCGACGAGCTCGAGCGGGCGCAGAACCGCGCCGACGCCCGCGCGGCGCAGGCGTCGGCGCCGATCACCGACGGCGCGCTCGCGGACGGCACCGCGATCCCGCTGCTGGCGAATCTCGGCAACCCGGAGGGCGCCACCGACGCGGTCGCCCTGGGAGCCGAGGGTGTGGGCCTGTTCCGCACCGAGTTCCTGTTCCTGAGCTCCAACCAGGCCCCCACCGTCGAACAGCAGCGCGAGGCGTACACGAAGCTCCTCGCCGCCTTCCCCGGCAAGAAGGTCGTCGTACGCGTGCTCGACGCGGGCGCCGACAAGCCGCTCGCGTTCCTGAACGACGCGCACGAGGAGAACCCGGCACTCGGGCTCCGCGGCATCCGTGCCCTCCGCGCGAGCGAGGACATCCTGCGCGAGCAGCTCACCGCACTCGCGGAAGCGGATGCTGCCACCGACGCCGACCTGTGGGTCATGGCACCGATGATCGCCACCGTCGAGGAGACGAACTACTTCACCGCTCTGGCGCGCGACTACGGCATCAAGACCGCCGGGGTCATGGTGGAGGTGCCGTCCTCGGCGCTGCTCGCCGACCGCATTCTGGTGGACGCCGACTTCGCCTCCATCGGCACCAACGACCTCACGCAGTACACGCTCGCCGCCGACCGCCTGCTCGGGTCGGTCGCGTCGTTCCAGGACCCGTGGCACCCGGCGGTGCTGCGCCTGATCCGCGAGGTCGGCGACGCCGGCGCCGCGAACGGCAAGCCGGTGGGCATCTGCGGCGAGGCGGCGGCAGATCCCCTGCTCGCCGTCGTGCTCGTGGGCCTCGGCGCCACGAGCCTGTCCATGGCACCCACGGCCCTCGCCGACGTGCGGGCCACCCTTCTCCAGCACACGATCGCCGAGGCACGCGACATCGCCTCGGCCGCACTCGCCGCGAACGATGCGGCATCCGCCCGGTCCGCAGCCCAGCAGGCGGCCACCCGATAGGCCGCCGCGGCGGCCACGGACACCCACACACAAGGGAGACAGCAAAATGACAACGGCGTCAGTGCCCGCCTCGGGCACCAGCAGGGCGCGGGTCGGAGTCCAGCGCTTCGGCACGTTCCTCTCCGGCATGATCATGCCGAACATCCCCGCGCTGATCGCGTGGGGCATCTTCACCGCATTCTTCATCGACGTCGGCTGGACCCCGGTGCCGGCGCTCGCGACGCTGGTCGGACCCTTCATCCACTACCTGCTGCCGATCCTGATCGCGTACACCGGCGGCAACATCATCTACGGCGTGCGCGGTGGTGTGGTCGCCTCGATCGGCACGTTCGGGGCGATCGCGGGGTCCGACTACCTCATCGCCCAGACCAACGCCGCCGCCCTCGAAGCATGGCTGGCCGCCGGGAACGAGGCCGACAAGTTCCAGGCGCTCGGGCAGGTGCACATGTTCATCGGGGCCATGATCATGGCCCCGATCGCCGCGTACTCGATGAAGTGGCTCGACAGCCTGTGGGAGGGCAAGATCAAGGCGGGCTTCGAGATGCTCGTCAACATGTTCTCGGCCGGCATCTGGGGCTTCGTGCTCGCGATCCTCGGGTTCTATCCGATCGCCTGGGTCGTCAACGGCATCATGCAGATCCTGAGCAACGCCGTCGACTGGCTGGTCGGCTACAACCTGCTGCCGCTCACCAGCATCATCATCGAGCCGGCGAAGGTGTTCTTCCTGAACAACGCCATCAACCACGGCGTGCTGACACCGCTCGGCATCCAGGAGTCCGCCGACACCGGTTCGTCGATCCTGTTCCTCCTCGAGGCCAACCCCGGCCCCGGCGTGGGGCTGCTGCTGGCGTTCACCTTCTTCGGCATCGGCGCGGCGCGCGCGTCGGCGCCCGGCGCCGCTGTCATCCAGTTCTTCGGCGGCATCCACGAGGTGTACTTCCCGTACGCGCTGATGAAGCCGATGCTGATCCTGGCGCTCATCGCGGGCGGCATGACCGGCGTCACGACGAACATGCTCCTGGGCGGTGCTCTGCGAGCCCCGGCCGCACCGGGCAGCATCTTCGCGGTGGTCGCCCAAGTCGCGAACAACGCGTATTTCGCGGTCCTGCTCTCGGTGGTGCTCGCTGCCACGGTGACATTCCTCATCTCCTGGGTCATCCTGCGCGCCTCGCGCAAGCGCGACCTCGAGGCGATGGCGGCGACCGACGACGCCTTCGGCGCAGCGATCACGCAGACCGCGGCTGCCAAGGGCAAGTCCTCGGCTGCGCTGGACGGCCTGCGCGGCGGCGCCGCCACGAGCGCCGACGGCGGCATCGAGCCGGCCACGATGACGGAGCGCGAGATCAAGAACATCGTGTTCGCTTGCGACGCGGGCATGGGTTCGTCGGCGATGGGCGCGAGCGTCCTGCGCAACAAGATCAAGAAGGCGGGCATCGAGGACGTCACGGTCACCAACAAGGCGATCGCGGCCCTGGACGCCTCGGCCGACCTGGTGATCACGCAGAACCAGCTCACGGATCGCGCGCGGCAGAAGACGCCGGGCTCGGTGCACGTGTCGGTCGACAACTTCATGAACTCGCCGCGCTACGACGAGGTCGTGGACCTCGTCCGCACCCAGCACGAGGATGGGACCGCGTAGCTGAGATCGCGGTGGGGCCGGGCGGGTGCAAGCCCCCGGTCCCACCGCCCTCGGCACGGCCGCGCGCCGCTGCTCGGAACGGGCAGCGGGTCGCGGCATCCATATCTCCTGCGACGACTTCTTCAGACGAACGGCTCGAGACGAACGACGAGAAAGGCGAGAACATGGCACGCGAGGTTCTGAGCATCGGGCAGGTGCGCATCCACTCCGGGAGCGCGAGCCGCGACGACGCGATGAGGGAGGCGGCCGACATCCTGCAGTCCGCAGGGGCGGTCACCGGCCGGTACTACGACGCGATGCTCCAGCGCGAGCAGACCGTGTCGACGTACATGGGCAACGAGCTCGCGATCCCGCACGGCACCAACGAGACCAAGGGCGAGATCCTCGACTCGGCGCTGTCGGTCGTGCGGTACGACGGCGGCGTCGACTGGGACGGCAATCCCGTCACGTTCGTGGTCGGCATCGCCGGCAAGGGCGACGAGCACCTCGAGATCCTGTCGCAGATCGCGATCCTGTTCTCCGACGAGGACGAGGTCGAACGTCTCAAGACCGCGCAGACGCCGGAGGAGCTGTTCAGCCTGGTGTCGGCGGCGGGCGTGTGATGAAGGCCGTCCACTTCGGGGCCGGCAACATCGGGCGAGGGTTCGTCGGGCTGCTCCTTCACGAGGGCGGGTACGACCTCGTCTTCTCGGACGTCGCCGCACCACTCGTCGACGCGATCAACCACGTGTCCCGCTACACGGTGCACGAGGTGGGCGAGGGCGGTCGCGACACGACGGTGACCGGGTTCAGGGCCATCAACAGCGCCGAGCACCCCGACAAGGTCATCGATGAGATCGCGGGGGCGAACGTCGTCACGACCGCGGTGGGGCCGACGATCCTGAAGTTCGTCGCGCCGCACATCGTGGCCGGGCTCGCGCTCCGCGACCCGTCGAGCCCGCCGCTGCAGATCATGGCGTGCGAGAACGCGATCAACGCGACCGACCTGCTCCGCGACGAGATCAAGGCGCTCGCCGGCGACGCGTGGGACGCGCTCGCGTCGCGTGCGGTGTTCGCCAACACCGCCGTCGACCGCATCGTGCCGGCCCAGCCGGAGGGCGCGGGCGTCGATGTCACCGTCGAGCCGTTCTTCGAGTGGGCGATCGAACGGCCGCCGTTCGGCGACGACCCGCCGAACATCCCCGGTGCGCACTTCGTCGACGACCTCGCGCCCTACATCGAGCGCAAGCTCTTCACGGTCAACACCGGGCACGCGGCGACGGCGTACTTCGGCGCGCAGGCCGGGGTCGAGGGGATCGCCGGGGCGCTCGCCGATCCCGACATCTCAGCGCGGGTCGAGGCTGCGCTCGAAGAGACGTCGGCACTGCTGGAGGCCAAGCACGGACTCGACGCCGCATCGCTGGCGGAGTACCGTGCGACGATCCTCGGCCGCTTCCGCAACAAGGCCCTGCCCGACACGGTGTGGCGCGTCGGACGGCAGCCGC
>DATEOM010000207.1:0-2846 GCA_035274105.1 Microbacterium sp. | reverse complement strand
CGGCGGCACCTTCCCGGCCGAGCCACCGGTCTCGGTCTCGGGCTCGGGCTCGGGCTCCGGCCCGAGCTCGGGCCCGGGCTCCGGCTCCGGCTCCGGATCGGGCTCGCCGTAGCGCCCCACTCCGAGATCCGACGGCCGGTCGCGCAGCAGCGCCAGCACGAGCGGCACGACGAGCAGCGCGCCACTCGCGATGATGAGGGACGCGACCCGCCAGCCGAAGTCCTCGGCCGCCACGGCGATGATCGGCAGGAAGATGAGCTGACCGGTCGCGCTGCCGGCTGTCAGCACGCCCGAGACGAGTCCTCGGCGCTTCGCGAACCACGTGTCGGTCACCGTCGCCGCGAACACCAGCGCCATCGAGCCGGTCCCGAGCCCGATCAGCAGCCCCCACGTGAGCAGCAGCATCCACGGTGCGGTGACGAAGACGGTGAGGGCGGCTCCCGCGGCGATCAGCATGAGCGCGGTCGCCGTCACCGCCCGGATGCCGAACCGCTGCATCAGCGCCGCGGCGAACGGCGCGGTCAGCCCGAACAGCAGCAGGTTCAGGGTGACCGCGACCGACATCTCGGTGAGCGACCAGCCGAACTCCTCCTCGAGCGGGAGCATCAGGACGCCCGGCGCCGCGCGGAAGCCCGCCGCGCCGATCAGCGCGACGAGCGCGGTCGCCGCGACGAACCACGCGGGATGGATTCGACGCGAGCGGGGAACGGATGCTGCGCCCTCACGCTCGTCGACCCGGCTCACGTCGCCGACTTTGTTGAAGATTCCGATCGCTGTCAAGAGGTCAGAGAGATCATCCTGCGGGTGGACCCGGATGAGACTCCGGGCTGACGCGGCGACGCCGCCCCCTCCGTAGCGTCGAAGCATGGTCACCACCACGTCCACGACCCCGGTCCCCCGCCGGCGCGAGCTCTCCGCGGCAGCGGCATTGCTCCTCACCATCGGGGGCAACATCCTCGTCGTCACGATCGCCGCGCTCGCGGTGGCCGGTGTCGCCGTCGCAGCCGTCGCGGTGTTCGGCCCGCAGCTGATGGAACTGCTGTAGCCCCTGTCGAGATGTCTGCGCCCCGCGTTAGCCTGCCGGGATGAGCGAGCGCGCCGTCCCGATCCTCCTCAGTCGCGACCTCGACGAAACGCTCGCGTTCTTCGAACGCCTCGGGTTCGAGAACCGCGGCGCCCCGCCCCACGAGTGGCACTACCTGATCATCGGTCGCGGCGCGATCGAGCTGCACTTCTCCGAGGAGCCGGGCGTCGACCCGCTGTCGACGGCGTCGATGTGCTACCTCTACGTCGACGACGCCCGGCAGCTCCACGCCGAATGGGCGGGCCTCGTCGAGCCCGACCCGCCCACCGGCAGCCGCATCGTCGCGCCGGTCGACACCGACTACGGCATGTGCGAGTTCGCGGTCGTCGACCGCAGCGGCAACCTGCTGCGCATCGGCAGCCCCCTCCCCCAGGTCACAAGTTGATACCGGCCGGCCTTCTCCCCTCCTGCGGGCCGCACACTGGTCTGCATGTGGTGGAGGTTCCTCAAGGCACTCAAGGGCGGTGAGCACCGCGTCGCGCCGACGACGTGGATCGCCGCGACCGCTGCGGTCGTCTATGCGGTCTCGCCGATCGACCTGATCCCCGAGCTCGTGCTCGGGCCGCTCGGATTCACCGACGACCTCGGCGTCTGGAGCGTCCTCGCGCTGCTCCTGGTGCGCGAGCACCATCGGTGGCAGTCCCGGTTGCAGGCACCGTAGACATCAGCCGACGGCGACCGCGCAGGCGCTCTCGATCCTCAAGTGGATGAGCCCGTCGATCGTGGTCCTGTCGCGGATGCTCAAGCGCTCGACCGGAAGGCTCGTGCTGTAGCGGATGTCCTCCTGGATCGCGCGGTCGGGGAGGTAGCCGGCGGCATCCCACGCGGCGAGGATCGCGGCGAGCGACGCCGCGTTGTCGGCGGTCGCCAGTTCCGTGGTCAGCGCGAGTCGGGACCCGGCCTCGCCGCACGGCGCGGCCGGCAGCTGCGAGGCATCCACGGCCGGCGGCGAGCCGTCGGCCGTGGTGACGGGGGCCGCCGCGGCATCGATCGTCGTCGACAGCATCGCGAGCATCTCCTCGCGCGCCTCATCGACAGTGAGCGGGTCTGGCGCGGGAGCAGACGGCGGGATCGGCGCCGCAGCCGGTGCACTTCCCACCGCCGCCGAGGCGCGGGCGACGAGGGCCTCGACCTGGCCGCTGACCGTCACGCTGACGAGGGCGAGCGCCAGGAGCGCGCTGCACACGACGCCCACCACCGTCCAGCTGGTGCGGCGGCCGGCGGCGCCGGCCACGGCGATCAGGCACGTCACCAGCAGGGCGACGGCGAGCGTGCCCGCGGCGAACATGAGGGCCGAGGTCGCCCGGTCGATCGCCTGCATCCACTCGGCCGCGGTGCGGGGCTCGCTGTAGCCGGTGTCGTCGGCGAGCACGCCGACGAGGAACGCGCCCGCGCACAGCACGAGCGTGCCGCCCACGACCGCGACGGCGAGGAGCACCCCGAGCACCCGCCCGAGGGAGCGCGCCACCCGACGTGCGCCGGCCGCGTGTGGCCATATCGTTTCTCGATCGGAACCCATCGAATAACGATAGGCGATGACCCTTCGTCGCGACAACGGCGCCGGTGCGCTCGGCGAGACAGGGGATCCGCGCCGGAACCCCGGGCGACGTCCCCGGTCTCGGCGGGAATCCCCTGCCTCGACGACACCGCACCGGCCCCCACGGCGAAGCCCGGACACGCTCGGCGAGACAGGGGATCCGCGCCGAAACCCCGGGCCACGTCCCCGGTCTCGGCGGGAATCCCCTGCCTCGACGGCACCGCA
>DATEOM010000206.1:0-6038 GCA_035274105.1 Microbacterium sp. | reverse complement strand
CCGTCGGGGTCGCGCACGTAGGCCACGCGCTCGCCCCAGGGCATGTCGGCGGGCGCCTGGATCGGGTGGCCGCCGGCGGCCACCCAGGCCGTGTACGCGCGGTCGACGTCGTCGACGTAGAACCACAGCCCGACCCGCTCGCCGGCACCGGGCGGCAGGGCGTCCGCGTCGCGGCCGATGCCGAGTGAGACCTCGTCGATCCTCAGCGACACGTAGGCGTCGGCGCCGTGCTCGTCGGGGAACCGGTAGTCGACGGTCCCGCCGAGCGCCCGCTCGTAGAACCTCACGAGCTCGGGGAGCTCACGAGTCAGCAGGATCGGGAACAGGCTCCGCACCGCCATGAGCCCAGGGTAGACGCGCATCCGGACCCGCGGCAGGGGTGCTCCCCGTAGAATCTCACGCATGCCGGTGCCGCCCGAAGCGCACGGAGTGCGCGCGGTCGCGCACAAAGTGCTGAACAACAACGTCGTGATCTCGATCGACGAGCAGGGCCGCGAGCGCGTGCTGATGGGCCGCGGGCTCGGCTTCCAGCTGAAGGCGTCCGACACGATCGACGCCGGCAAGGTCGAGAAGACGTTCGTGCTCGATCAGTCCGGCGACCCCGAGCACGCGCGCCGCATCCTCACCGACGTGCCGTATCCGGTGATCGAGGCCGTGAGCGCGGCGGTGGACGGGGCGGAGCGGCAGCTCGGGCGCGACCTGGGCCGGCGCCTGCTGATCGCCGTGATCGACCACGTCCAGTACGTCCTCGAACGCCTGGACAACGGCATCCGGATCCCCACCACGACCATGCCCGAGCTGCGCGTGCTGCACCCGCAGGAGTTCGCCGCGGCGACCGCGATGGCCGAGGTGATCAGCACCCGGCTCGCGCGGCAGCTCCCCGACGAGGAGGCTGTCTTCCTCACCATGCACCTGCTGAACGCGACCCGCGACGAGCCCAACGGCACCGCGGCCCAGCTCTTCCGGCGCGTGCAGCATGTCGTCGCGACCGTCGAGAGCGGCCTCGGCGTCACGCTCGACGTCGACAGCCCCGACTACGCGCGGTTCATCCTGCACGTGCAGTTCCTGCTGCAGCGACTCGTGTCGCAGTCGATGCTCCGCAGCACCGACACGTCGTTCTTCGAGTTCGCGCGCATGAAGTATCCCGACTCGTACCGCATCGCCGAAGAGGTCAAGCGCTACGTCACCGCCGCCACGGGCTCCGACCTGTCGGACGAGGAACTGCTGTACCTCATCGTGCACGTCGAGCGCCTCGCGGCCCACGTCGAGCGTGACAGGGCGGGCGGCGACGTGCTATCGTGACCGGCGCAGGACTCCTGTCCTGCCGAAGTCCTGGATTGTTACCGCGCGAGCGGGCAAAACCTGAACTCACATCGCCGCACCGGCGATGAACGAGTTCAGGTTTTTTTGTTGCCCGGAAACGGGTCGAACCGGCTTCGCATGCGACACATGCCGCGCTGGAGCGGCGAAAGGAAGGCGGATCCCGATGGCGGATTACGCGAAGACGGCGGCGGGCGTCCTCAAGGGCGTCGGCGGCGAGGAGAACGTGCAGTCGCTCGTGCACTGCATGACGCGACTGCGGTTCGTGCTGAAGGACGATGCCAAGGCGGATGCTGCGGCCCTCAGGGCCACGCCCGGCGTCATCACCACCGCGCAGGCCGGCGGTCAGTACCAGGTCGTCATCGGCAACGACGTGCCCGAGGTGTTCGCCGAGATCGGCAGGATCTCGAAGTTCGGCGGCTCCGGCGACGCGGCCCCGGCCGAGGACGAGCCGCGCGGCAACCTCTTCAACCGCTTCATCAAGATGATCTCGTCGATCTTCACCCCCGTGCTGTGGGCGCTCGCGGGCACCGGCCTGCTGAAGGCGTTCCTGGCGGCCGCGGCGACCTTCGGCTGGATCGACACCGCCTCGAGCACCTACCTCGTGCTCAACGCCCTGTCGGACGCGTTCATCAACTTCCTGCCGCTCGCCCTCGCGATCACCGCCGCCCGCTACTTCAAGGCCGCCGAGTTCACCTCGCTCGCCATCGCGGGCGCGCTCGTCTACCCGACGGTCGTCGCGGCCGTCGGCCAGGAGGGCCTCACCTTCTTCGGCATCCCGTTCACGATGGTCACGTACGTCTCGAGCGTCATCCCGATCATCGTCGTCGTCTGGCTGCAGAGCCACGCCGAGAAGTTCCTCTACCGCGTGCTGCCGACGGCGATCCGTCGCTTCGTCACCCCGATGATCGTCGTGCTCGTCGGCGTGCCGCTCGTGTTCGTGGTGATCGGCCCGATCTCGGCTCTGCTCAGCGGCTGGGTCGGCGGCGGCATCGGCTGGCTGTTCACCACCGTGCCCGTCGTCGGCGGTGCGGTCATGGGCGGCCTCTGGCAGGTCATGGTCATCTTCGGCCTGCACTGGGGCATGGTTCCGCTGTTCACGCTCGAGTTCCAGACCACCGGGCACATCATGCTCATCGCCCCGGTCTTCGCCGCCGTGCTCGCCCAGGCCGCCGCGGTCGCGGGCGTCTGGGTGCGCACCCGCAACAGCCGCCTGCGCTCCCTCGCCGCCCCCGCGACGCTGTCGGGCTTCCTCGCCGGCGTGACCGAGCCGGCCATCTACGGCATCAACCTGCCGCTCAAGCGCCCGTTCGCGTTCGGCATCGTCGGCGGTGTGGTCGGCGGCGCGATCCTGTCGCTCGGCGGCATTTTCTCGACGAGCTTCGTCGTGCCGTCGGCGCTGGCCATCCCGGCGCTCATCGGCAACGGCAACATGGTCATGCTCGTGATCGGCCTGGTCGCCGCCATCGTCATCCCGTTCGTGCTGGTCGTCACGGTGGGCTTCAAGGATCCCGAAGAGGAGGCGACGGTCGCCGCCGAGAGCACCGACGTGCGCGTCCTCAGCCCGCTCGACGGCACCGTGGTGCCCCTTTCCGAGGTGCCCGACGCGGCCTTCGCCGACGGTTCGCTCGGTGACGGCGTCGCGATCCGCCCGCGCTCGGGCGCGGTGTACGCGCCGTTCGACGCGGTCGTCGTGGCCGCGTTCCCGACCGGCCACGCGGTGGGCCTGCGCGCCGCCGACGGCGCCGAGCTGCTGATCCACGTCGGCATCGACACCGTGCGCCTGGGCGGCGAGCACTTCTCGCTCAAGGTCACCCAGGGCCAGGAGGTCACGGCGGGCGACCTCCTCGTCGAGTTCGACGGCGATGCCATCGAGCGGGCCGGGTACGACCTGACCACTCCCGTCATCATCACCAACCCCGACCTGTATCCCGAGGTCGGTGAGGCCGCTTCCGGTCCGATCGCCCACGGCGAGCCGCTGTTCTTCGCGCGCGCCGTCGAGGCCGCCATCGCCGCGAAGTGACCCGTCGGGCAGGGCGGCTCCCGCGCCGCCCTGCCCGGCATCCCCGACCCCCGGCATCCGTTGAAGGAGAGACACACGAACATGACCGACACGACCACCACCCCCTTCCCGACCGGGTTCCTGTGGGGCGGCGCCACCGCCGCCAACCAGATCGAGGGCGCCTACGACCAGGGCGGCAAGGGCCTCTCAGTGCAGGACGTCATGCCCCGCGGCATCGCCGGCCCGCGCACCGCCGAGCCGACGCCCGACAACCTCAAGCACGAGGCCATCGACTTCTACCACCGCTACGCGGAGGACATCGCGCTGTTCGCCGAGATGGGCTTCTCGGTCTACCGCTTCTCGATCGCGTGGAGCCGCATCTTCCCGAACGGCGACGAGACCGAGCCGAACGAAGAGGGCCTCGCCTTCTACGACCGCGTGCTCGACGAGCTCGAGAAGCACGGCATCGAGCCGCTCGTGACCATCTCGCACTACGAGACCCCGCTGCACCTCGCCGAGACCTACGACGGCTGGGTGAGCCGCGACCTCATCGGCTTCTACGAGCGCTACGCCCGCGTGCTGCTCGAGCGCTACGGCTCGCGCGTGAAGTACTGGCTCACCTTCAACGAGATCAACTCGCTGCTGCACGCGCCGTTCATGTCGGGCGGCATCAACTCCTCGAAGGATGAGATCGGCGAGCAGGCGCTGTACCAGGCGATGCACCACGAGCTCGTGGCCTCCGCCCGCGTCACCCGCCTGGCGCGCGACATCGCACCGGACGCGCAGATCGGCTGCATGGTGCTGTCGATGCCGATCTACCCGCTGACTCCGTCGCCCGCCGACGCGCTCGCGGTGATGGACGCCGACCACGCCAACCTGGTCTACGGCGACGTGCACACCCGCGGTCGCTACCCGGGCTACTTCCTCCGCACGCTCCGCGAGAAGGGCATCGAGCTCGACATCACCGACCAGGACCGCGACGACCTGACGAACACCGTCGACTTCGTGTCGTTCAGCTACTACATGTCGATCGCCGAGACCGCCGGCGAGCGCGAGACCGGCGAGGGCAACATCATGGGCGGCGTCGAGAACCCGACGCTCTCCAAGACCGAGTGGGGCTGGGCGATCGACCCCGTCGGCCTGCGCCTCGTGCTCAACCAGTTCTGGGACCGCTGGCAGAAGCCGCTGTTCATCGTCGAGAACGGGCTCGGCGCCCGCGACGAGCTGGTCGAGGTCGACGGCGTCAAGACGGTGATCGACGACTACCGCATCTCGTACCTGAACGACCACCTGGTGCAGGTGGGCGAAGCCGTGCAGGACGGCGTCGACGTGCTCGGCTACACCTCGTGGGGCTGCATCGACATCGTCAGCGCCTCGACCGCGCAGCTCAGCAAGCGGTACGGCTTCATCTACGTCGACCGTGACGACGACGGCTCCGGTTCACTCACGCGCTACCGGAAGAAGTCGTTCGACTGGTACGCCGAGGTGATCCGCACGAACGGCGCCTCGCTGAGCCGCTGACCTGATCGACGAATCGTGGAGGATTCCGGATGCCGCGGGCCGCGGCATCCGGAATCGCCTTTCTGAGGAGCAACCAGACGTGACCACCCGCCGCCGCCTCGTGTTCGTCGACGTCGACGGAACCCTGATCGACCACCACCAGCAGCTGCGGCCGTCGGTCGTGGACGCGGTGCGACGTGCTCGCGCCAGGGGTCATTTGGTGCACCTGTGCACCGGCCGCTCGCGGCGGGAGATCCCCGACACGGTCGCCGAGATCGGCTTCGACGGCGCCGTGACCGCCGGCGGCGGTTTCGTCGAGCACGGCGACGAGGTCGTCGCGGGGTTCACGATGCCTCCTGCCGCCGTGTCGGAGCTCGTGGACTTCTTCCGCGAGCGCGACATCGAGTACAACTTCCAGGGCTTCGACGATGTGTACCCGAGCGAGGGGCTGTTCGCACGGGTGCGTCCGATGTTCGAGGGCGACATCGCCCGCACGGGGGACGTCGCGGTCTCGCGCGACCTGAAGAAGCTCGAGGCGAAGATGACCTACCGCGGCCCGGTGCCGCGCGAGGGCATCGCCAAGGCGACCTTCTTCGGATCGGATGTCTCGACCTTCGCGCGGGTGCGCGACGGGCTGGGCGACCGGTTCCACGTGCTCACCGGCACCATCCCGTACCTCGGCGAGGCCGGCGGCGAGGTGAGCATGCCCGGCGTGCACAAGGGCGCCGCGATCGCGCACCTCGCCGAGCACCTCGGCGTGCCGATGGCCGACACGATCGGCATCGGCGACAGCTACAACGACCTCGAGATGCTGCGGATGTGCGGCATCGGCATCGCGATGGGCAACGCCGACGCCACCGTGCAGTCCTACGCCGACGAGGTCACGACGTCGGTGACGGACGACGGTGTGTACCAGGCGTTCGAGCGCCACGGCCTCATCTGAGGCTGCCCGCTTCCCTTCCGCCCTCTTCCGGCGCCGTCAGTCGAGGAAGACGTCGGGGAAGAGCGCCTCGTCGGGCGTGCCCGGCACCGCCGCATAGCTTGAGAAGTCGGTGACTCCGGCGGCCTCGAGCACGTCCTCCACGATGAGAGTCTGCCCCGTGTACTCGCGCGCGGGCTGGGTGAAGATCTCGTACGCGGCGTCGGCGTAGATCTCGGGCGTGCGGCTGACCTTCATCATGCGGTCGCCGCCGAGGGCGAACTGCACGGCGGCGGT
>DATEOM010000205.1:0-2620 GCA_035274105.1 Microbacterium sp. | reverse complement strand
GGCTCCGCCGGAGGACGATGCTCGAACGCGAGCCCCAGCACGACGAAGTCGCACGGCCACGTCTGTCGAGCGACGGAGAGGACGACGATGTCTGCAAACAGGGCGGTGGCCTATAAGGGTCCCGGCGAGGTCGAGGTGATCGACACCGACTACCCCGAGTTCGAGCTGAAGGACGGCCCCGGGGTCAATCCCGCGAACGTCGGCAGGAAGGTCCCGCACGGGGCGATCCTCAAGACCGTGTCGACGAACATCTGCGGCTCCGACCAGCACATGGTGCGCGGCCGCACGACGGCGCCCGCAGGACTCGTGCTCGGCCACGAGATCACCGGCGAGGTCGTCGAGGTCGGTCCGGACGTCGAGTTCGTCAAGGTCGGTGACATCGTCTCGGTCCCCTTCAACATCGCCTGCGGCCGATGCCGCAACTGCAAAGAGGGCAAGACCGGCATCTGCCTGAACGTCAACCCCGACCGCCCCGGCTCCGCCTACGGCTACGTCGACATGGGCGGCTGGGTCGGCGGCCAGGCCGAATACGTGCTGGTCCCCTACGCCGACTGGAATCTGCTGGTCTTCCCCGACCGCGACCAGGCGCTCGAGAAGATCCTCGACCTCACCATGCTCTCCGACATCTTCCCCACCGGCTTCCACGGCGCCTACACCGCCGGCGTCCGGCCGGGTTCGACCGTCTACATCGCCGGTGCCGGACCCGTCGGGCTGGCTGCCGCCGTCGGTGCACAGTTGCTCGGCGCAGCCGTCGTCATCGTGGGCGACCTCAACGCCGATCGACTGGCTCGCGCCCGCTCGTTCGGCTGCGAGACCGTCGATGTCTCGAAGGGCGACCCGAAGGACCAGATCGAGCAGATCCTCGGCGTACCCGAGGTCGACAGCGGCGTCGACGCCGTCGGCTTCGAGGCGAGAGGACACGGGACGGATGCCTCGCACGAGGCGCCCGCGACCGTGCTCAACTCGCTGATGGACCTGACTGCGGCCGGCGGCGCGCTGGGCATTCCCGGGCTCTACGTCACGGGCGACCCCGGCGGCATCGACGAGGCCGCCAAGGTGGGGTCGCTGTCGCTGCGGCTGGGTCTCGGCTGGGCGAAGTCGCTGTCGTTCACGACCGGCCAGTGCCCGGTCATGAAGTACAACCGGCAGCTGATGATGGCGATCCTCCACGACAAGGTGCACATCGCCGACGCGGTCGGCGCCACCCCGATCGGACTCGAAGACGCCCCGCAGGGCTACGCCGATTTCGACCAGGGTGCGGCGAAGAAGTACGTGCTCGACCCCAACGGCTACCTCAAGACCGCTTGACCGATCGGATGCCTCGGGCCGAGGCATCCGTCCCGCTATGAAAGGAACACCCCATGTCCGTGACCCTCGCAGACGCCCGTCGCGTGATCGAAGCCGCTGAGAAGCGCGCCGATGAGATCGGCCAGCCCATGAACATCGCCGTCGTCGACGCGGGCGGCAACCTCGTGGCGCACGTGCGCCAGGACGGCGCCTGGATCGGCAGCATCGAGATCTCGATCAGCAAGGCCTGGACGTCGAAGGCGTTCGACATCTCCACGAAGGACCTCGGCGACAACTCGCAGCCCACGCAGCAGTTCTTCGGCATCCACACGACCAACGCGCACGGGCGCGGCGTCGCGATCTTCGCCGGGGGCGTACCGCTGAGCCGCGACGGCAAGGTCGTCGGCGCAGTGGGGGTCAGTGGCGGCTCGGGCGAGCAGGACCAGACCGTCGCGGAGGCCGGCGCCGCGGCGTTCTGACAGGGACGGCCGAACTCCTCGGCGTCACGACCGCCAGGGGCAGAGGTCGACCTTGTGCCCGTCGGCGTCGGCGAGCGTCCACCACTCGGGTGCGTGCGAGTCGTCGACGATGACGCCGCCGGCGGCGAGCGCGGCGTCCAGCCGCTTCTCGATGACGTCCCGCGGGCCGTTGACGTCGAGGTGCGACCGGCCGCGCAGCGGCTTGTCGACCGGCTGGAACCAGATGAGCGGACCGCGGCCGTCCTTGTCGAAGAGGACGCCGTCGCGCACCTCGGTGAATCCGGTCGCCGCCTTCCAGAACGGCACGACCGCGCCGGGGTCGGGCGTGGCGACGGCGAGCATCACATCGAGCATGCGTCCCGTCTCGGCCGGGATGTCGAGTTCGCGCGCGGCCTGCGAGATCTGCGCCGCGAGCGCAGCATCCTTCTTCGTCAGCCCGCCGGCCGAGTGCGTCATGAGCCGCACGCGCACGGTGGTGTACCTCACGTCGACATCGGGGTGATGGTCGGCGGCATCGGCCAGCTCGGCGATCGCTGCGAACAGCTGCGCTCCGGCCGCGAACGTGCCCGTGCGGAAGAGCGCGAACGCCCCGGTCACCCGCGGATGCCAGTCCTCGACACCGGGGAACGCGCGGAACTCGGCGGAAGTGATGGTGTCCATGCCCCGAGGATGCCACCGTGACCGCCGACCGCAATCCCCCTTGCGCGCCGGCCGCGTCGCGTCGACCCCTCGCGTCTTCGTGTCTTCTCGCCGGCCCGTTGACATCGTGCGATCTCGCCGAGGCGACAGGATCCCCACGCGCGAATCGTGTCACCTCGGCGAGAGGACATGATCCGCGCGTCGCCGTGGGAGCG
>DATEOM010000204.1:0-9213 GCA_035274105.1 Microbacterium sp. | reverse complement strand
CCGGACGAGTTCCTCGACGCCGGCGCGCTGCCGACGCTCCACGAGCGCTACGGGCTGGCCACCGACGTCATCGTCGACAGAGTACGCGCCGCGCTGCGCTGACCGTGATGGTGCAGGCCGCGATGAGGCCCTTCGACGAGGCGCCCTCGCAGTTCGGCCGCCGCGCCCGCATCCTCCGTCGTCCCGCCATCGAGAAGAGCACCGCATGACCTCCCTCATCGCCTCGACCGTCTGCTTCCGTCAGTACGACCTGCCGCGCGCGCTCGCCACCGCCGACCGCCTCGGATTCGGCGCGGTGGACCTCGTCGGCCTGCGCGGGCTCTGCGAGCACGTCCCGGTCAACGGCGATCGCGCCGCCCGCCGGGCGGCGGCTGCGGTGTTCCTCGACTCAGGGCTGCGCGCCTCGAGTGTGAACGCCGACCCCGGGTCCTTCGACGGCGTCGACGACCCGGCCGAGGTCATGCAGCGGGTGCACGGGCTGCTGGAGTTCTGCGACGAGGTCGGCGCCCCGCTGCTGGTGCTGCCCTGCGGCGAGAAGACCGCGGACCGCGGCGCCGAACCGGCATATCGCCGGATGGCCGACGCCCTCGGCGAGGCGGGGGAGGCGGCGCGGCGTCGCGGGATCCGGCTGGCCGTGGAGGCGCCGTACTTCGGGCGTCCGGTGGACACCCTGGCCCGCACCGACGCGTTGGCCGACTTGCTGTCGCCGGACATCCAGCTGGCACTCGACGTCTCGCACGTCATCGCCGCCGGCGACACCGTCGCCGACGCGTGGGCCCGCTTCGCGTCCCGCGTCGCGATCGTGCACCTGCGCGACGCCGTCAGAGGCGACATCCGGCGGGTGATCGGCCGCGGGGAGGTCGACTTCGACGAGGCGTTCCGCCTCGCGGCCGAGGTCGGCTACCGCGGCGACTGGGTGCTCGAGCTCGAGACCCGCAACTCGCCGTTCGCGACCAAGGAGGCGGAGGTCGCGGACGCCGTGACCCGCCTCGCAGCGTTGCAGCCGGCCCGCAGCTAGCCGGTCCGCCGGGGCGGCCCCCGTCGTCGCGCGCCGGCGACCGCTGCCCGGTCCGATCCGGCTCGGAACGCGTATCCGGAAATTTCCGTTTGACCACGGGGCGTTGACGGTGCGCGCGCGACGACCGCACCCTGGATGACGTCGCGCGTCCAGAAAACGATTTCTCGGCGCGGCTTCGAAGTCCTAGGGAGGGCTGATGGCCGAGACCAGCGGGAGCGTCACGACCGCTGCACGGGCGTGGGCCACCACGCTGGAGGATGTGGCGCTGCGCGCGGGCGTGTCTCAGACGACGGCCTCGCGCGTGCTCAACGGGTCGACGCGCCGAGTGACGCCGGATCTGAGCGCGCGTGTCCGTGCCGCTGCCGAGGAGCTGCACTACCAGACCAACCTGCACGCGAGGGGCATCGCGCGCGGCCGCTCCGACCTCATCGGGCTCGTCGTCAGCGCCGACCAGACCGAGGGCGATCGGCGGCTCGCCCTCTCGCTGGCGCAGCACGCCACGATCGCGGGCACCATGCTCACGATCGCCGTCGCCGCCGAGCCGATGGACGCCGTCCGCATCCTCCGGCAGTTCCGGGGGCAGCATCCGTGCGCCCTGTTCTTCCTCGATCGCAACGCCCTGATCGGCCGTGAGGCGGTCGATTCGGAGTTGATCGCGCTGTCGCGCGACGGCGTGCGGACGACGATCTTCGCCGACGACTCCCACGCGGCCTCGCCGGCGCTGCAGGAATGGATCGACGTGGTCCCGTACGACGGGACCGTCGAATCCGCCGGAGACGTCGCCCTCGAACTGCGCGACCAGCTCCGCACACCCGCCTGATGTTCCGGCGACGGTGAAGCCCCCTCTCGCCGCCGCACGAGTAAGCGTTTCCCCGACAAGGAGGTCGACCGAGAAAGTCCTGCAGTCAGTCCCCACTTCAGCAAGACAGATCCGTCTCATCGAAAGAACAGGAAAGCTCCTGATGAGCAATAGACGAGAAGTGAAACCCCCCAAGCTCGCCCTCGTGCTGACCACCCTGGTCGGCGTCCTCTTGGCCACGCTCACGCCGGCCGCAAGCTACGCCGCGCCGCCGGCCGCCACGGGCACGACCTATTACGTCGACTCCGCCAAGGGCAGCGACGCCGCCAACGGCTTGAGCGCCTCGAAGGCGTGGAAGACCCTCGACAAGGTCAACGCCGGTCCCGGCGGAAGCGGCAGCAGCTATCAGCCGGGCGACCGCATCCTCTTCAAGTCCGGCGGCAGCTGGGCCGGCACGCTCAACCCGCAGGGATCGGGTGCCGCCGGCAGCCCGATCGTCATCGACAGGTACGGCCCGGGTGCGAAGCCCCTCATCCACCGCGACGGCGGATACGCCAACGTGAACGGCATCGACTTCTCGGCCGGCGTGGTTCTCTACAACCAGCAGCACTGGGAGATCAACAACCTCGAGGTCACCAACTTCACCGGCAGCTGGAGCGATGGCGGCTGGCGACAGGGCATCCTCGTCTTCGGCAAGGACGCCGGCACCCTGAGCCACATCCACATCAGCGACACCTACGTCCACGACGTCAACGCGACCCAGTCCACCCGTGCTGACGGCGGCGGCTACAACAAGGGCGTCGGCGGCATCATGTTCAACATCGAGGGCACCTCGGTGCGGACCAAGTTCGACGACGTCAAGCTCGAGGGCAATGTCATCGAGGACACGGCGTGGGGCATCGGCACCACGACGTCCTGGATGAGCGGAACCATCAGCTACAGCACGAACATCGTGATCCGCGACAACTTCGTCGGCACCCAGAAGAACGAGAAGTCCAACACCGGTCGCGACGGGATCATCGTCCGGGCGGCGGACGGCGCGCTGATCGAGCACAACACGCTCTACAAGAACGGCTGGGCGGGCGTCTACCCGTACCGGAGCAAGAACACGCTCATCCAGTACAACGAGGCGGGATACAACGCGTACGGGCTCGACGACGACCAGTCGAACACGAACACGATCCTTCAGTACAACTACACGCACCACAACTTCGACGGGTTCGCCATCGCCATGTCCAAGGGCATCTGGCGCTACAACATCAGCGAGAACGACGCCCACACGGGTGGCGGTCACGAGGGATTCATCGACTTCGTCCCGGAGGCGCGGGGCTCGCACTTCTACAACAACGTCTTCTACATGGGCCCGGAGACCGACGACTACCTCGGGCTCGACCCCAGTGGCGGGCCGATCACGTTCACGAACAACATCTTCTACATCCTCGGCGACTTCCGGTTCGAGCGTGCCGAAGACAACGTGTTCGACTACAACACGTACTACGGGGACGCTGAGTCGGTCGTTCCGACCGATCCGCACAGGAGCACGGCCGACCCCGAGTTCGTGAACCCGGGCAACGGCAACCCGAACGGGTACCAGCTGAAGGGCATCTCGCCGGCGATCGACGCCGGCGCGACCATCACCGGCAACGCCCCGATCGACTACGCGGGCAACCCGGTTCCGTACAACGGCGGCGCCACCGACCGCGGGGCCTTCGAGTACCAGGGTGTCGGCAAGCTGGGCGACATCACGGCACCCGGTGTCGCCGTGACGGCGAACGGGCAGACTCTCGGCGCCGAGCTGACCATCCCGGAGGCCGACACGGTCACCTTCGACTGGACGGCCACCGACTGGGGCAGCGGCGTCGCCTCGACCTCGGCCGAGTTCAACGGTCAGGCGTACACGCAGGGCACCGCGATCAGCCTCGTGGGCCTCGCGGGCGATCATGAGCTCGTCGTCACGGCGACGGACAACGCGGGGAACGTGCTGACCAGCACTCACCTCATCCACGTCACGCCGTCCATGATCGACGAGAGCCAGAACCACCTCACCGGAACTCTAGTCGGCGAGCTCGTGCCGGGTGTCGACGGCACCGCCGTCAAGGGCTACGTCACACTCCCCGACGCTCCCGCGCTGAACATCGGCGGGACCAAGCTCACGGTGGAGGCGTGGGTGAAGCCCGACGCCGCGCAGACGGCGCCGATCGTCACCAAGGGCAACCACCAGTACTCGCTGAAGGTGGACGGCAGCAACCTGCAGTTCTTCATCTTCAGCGGCGCCTGGAGGTCGGTGAACGCCCCCCTCCCGGCGAACTGGGTCGGCGAGTGGCACCACGTCGCGGGTGTGTACGACGGTCAGACCATCCAGCTCTATGTGGATGGGCAGATCGTCGCGACAGCCCCGTACACGGGGAACATCGCCACCAGCTCCTACACCGTGAACGTCGGACGCGATTCCGAGCGCAAGCAGGTGGGCAACGGTGCGATCGACCAGGTTCGCATCTACAACCGGGCGCTGACGGTCGCGGAGCTGAACGACACCACCCGCCTGCCGGATGGCAACACGCAGCTGTGGATGGACTTCGAGTGACCATCACCGGTTAGTGCGGCGCACCCGATCGATGGTGCGTGAGGGGCGGAGCCGACACGATCGGCTCCGCCCCGGCCATGCGGGCGGGCGGGTGCGAACGCGGCGTTACCTAACGGTCACGGCCGAGCGGCGGCTGGTCGCCGTCGAGGCGCTCGATGGCGCGCAGGCTGAGGGCGACGTATGCCGCCACCTTGCGCGCCCCGGCCTCCTGGAAGTGAGTGTTGTCGGTCAGCCCCTCCGGCCAGGCGGGGTACTCCCCGGGCAAGAGGTTCGACAGCAACGAGCGCGAGTGGTCCGGTCCGAGATCCTCGAAGAGCCACGTGGTGAAGACGTTCAGATCGATCAGCGGCACGTTCTCCGCTCCGGCAAGGTCGCGCACCGCGTTGGGGTAGTCGCCGTGGGTCTGCTGGACGCGCTCACCGGCGAAGTGCCGGCGCGCGACCGACGTGCAGAGGATCGGGGCCGCACCGGCGCCCTGTGCGTCGTGGATCATGCGGCGCAGGCGATCGGTGTACCCGCCGCGGGACGCGAGGACTTCGGGATCCTTCTGATCGTTGTGGCCGAACTGGATGACGATCGTGTCTCCGGCGCTGACCTCGCGCAGAACGTCGGCCCACCAGCCGTTGGCGAAGAACGTCTCCGTACGCGCGCCGCCGACCGCCCAATTCCGGACGGGCCGGTTCGTGTAGGCGGCCAGGTAGCCACCCCAGCCGACCAGCGGCTGCTCGTCGGGGCGGCCATCCGCGACGGTCGAGTCCCCGACAAGGTGATACATGGCTCTTCCTCTCACGCCGTCTCCCGGGTGGGACGAAGCTGTAGAAGAGTACGCGCCGTGCGCATCCGCGGGTGCGTCGCGGGCCCAACCGGCAACATCGCGAAACCTGGCCGGGCGGCCCACCGGCTCATGCCGCCCCGTGATTCGAGTGACCGCGTCGGCGGGCCGTTGTCCACCGATCGCGGCGTACAGGGCCGGGAGGCGGCATCCGCTCGTTAACATGATTCGGTGAACACTCCGCCTCTGTCTGCCGAGCAGGAGGCGCTGTTCCGGCTCATCGAAGACACCCGTGAGCACGTGTTCGTGACCGGCCGTGCGGGCACCGGCAAGTCGACGCTGCTGCAGCACCTCGCATGGAACACGAACAAGCAGATCGCGGTGTGCGCGCCGACGGGCGTCGCGGCGCTCAACGTCGAGGGCCAGACGATCCACTCGCTCTTCAAGCTGCCGCTCGGCATCATCGGCTCGCACGACGAGGACCAGTCCGACGCGACCCGCAAGCTGCTCAACGCGATCGACACCCTCGTGATCGACGAGATCTCGATGGTCAACGCCGACCTCATGGACGCGATCGACCGGTCGCTGCGCACAGCGCGCGGGCGCCGCGGCGAGCCGTTCGGCGGCACGCAGATCGTCATGTTCGGCGACCCGTACCAGCTCGCGCCCGTGCCGCCCCGGGGCGACGAGCTGCGGTACGTGCAGGACCACTACCGGTCGTTCTGGTTCTTCGACGCCAAGGTGTGGGTGGGCGAGGCGGCCGGCGACGGCATCCTCGACGTCGGCACGTACGGCGCCGACCTCAACATCCGCGAGCTCGTCGACATCCACCGGCAGTCCGACCCGGCGTTCAAGGCGATGCTCAACGCCGTGCGGTACGGCCGCGTGACGGCCGACATCGCCGAGGTGCTCAACACGACCGGCGCGCGCACGCCGCCGGATCCGCTCGACGGCGAGCACCCCATCATCACGCTCGCGACGCGCAACGACATCGTCAACAACATCAACCGTCGCCATCTCGACGAGCTGGTCGGTCGCGAGCAGACGGCGATGGCGGAGGTCAACGGCGACTTCGGACGAGGGGATGCCGCGTACCCGGCCGATCTCGAGCTCAAGCTGAAGGTCGGGGCCCAGGTGATGTTCCTGCGGAACGACACCGCATCGTTCGGCGAGCCGCCGAGGTGGGTCAACGGGACGATCGGCACCGTCACCCGCATCGCCGGCGAGACCGTGCGCGTCGACGTGGAGGGCGAGGAGTTCGATGTCGAGCCGTCGGTGTGGGAGAAGTACCGCTACTCGTACAACCCGGGCTCCAAACAGCTGACGCGCGACATCGTGGCCGAGTTCACGCAGTTCCCGCTGCGGCTCGCGTGGGCGGTCACGATCCACAAGTCGCAGGGCAAGACCTACGACCGCGCCATCATCGACCTCGGCTCCGGGGCGTTCGCGCCGGGCCAGACCTACGTCGCCCTGTCGCGGCTGACCTCGCTCGACGGGCTGTACCTCTCACGGCCGCTGCGGCCGCGCGACATCCAGGTCGACTCCGACGTGCGCCGGTTCATGGCGTCCGCCGTGCGCGGGACGCCGGTCGCCTGACGGTCGGGCTCGACGACCGGGTCAGGCGACCTGCGCGGCCTTGGCGGCGGCGAGGTCTTCGAAGAGCTCGGTGTTGAAGCGGTAGGCGAGCAGCACCTCGTCGATCACGCGCTCCTGCTCCGCAGCATCCCACGGCGCAGCGTCGAGCTGCTCGCGGTAGACGTCCTTGAAGGCCTTCGGGTCGGCGATGTCGTCGAACAGGTAGAAGCCGATGCCGTTCGTGTCGAACCCGAAGCGGCGGGCCATCAGGCGCCCGATGAACTGGCCGCCGGAGAGGTCGCCGAGGTAGCGCGTGTAGTGATGGGCGACGAATCCGCCGGCCCAGGTCGCACCGACCTCGTTGATGCGGTCGACGTACCGGCGCGTCGTCGCGAGCGGCTCGATCCGGTCGCGCCAGTCGGGACCGACGAGGAACTCGAGGTCGGCCTCGAGCGCGGGGAGCCGCGTGAGCTTGTCGGAGATGAACACCGCCGCGACCGGGTCGTTGCGCATCTGGCCGGCGGTGCGCTCGAGCGCCTCGTAGATGAACCAGTGCTGTACGACGAGGGCGACGTAGTCCTCGCGCGTGCCCTCCCCCTTCATGAGGTCGGCCATGAAGCCGGAGTGCTCGCTCGACGAGTGCGAACTGCTGGAGCGCTCGCGCAGCGCGGTGGAGAACGGGATCGGGTCGCTCATACCTTCATGCTAACTGAAGATAAGGCGAACCTAACCAAAAATTTCTACGCGTGCGGCCGGGGCTCGACGCCGAGGCGGCTGCACGCCTCGTCGTAGAGCGCGACGATCTCGCGCCGCACCTCGCCGCGCTCCGTGATCGGACCCGACGGCCACGGCACGGCGATCTCGACGGTCGACCCGTCGGCGAGCGTCGCCTCCCAGACTCCCCGATCCCCGTCGAACGCGGTCATGGTCGCGACGCTGATCTCGGCCTCGGTCACTCCCGCGTCCGCGGCGAACGCGCGCGAGATCAGGAGGTTGTCGCCGGCGTGGTCGCCGTTCATGTGGCCGAGCACGCCGGTGCGGGCGGCGTCGTCGAAGTGATGGGTCATGCCAACACCCTACGGACCGCCGTTCAACGCAAGCGACCTTGGTGTGTTTGAATTCATTGCACGATCATCGGGGGGTGAGAATGCGGACCCGCTCCACACATCGACGCGCCATCGCGGTGGTCGCCGGTGCCGTGATCTCCGCTCTGCTCCTCGCCGGGTGCTCGTTCGGAGGCGACATCGAGCCCGACGTGCCTCCCCAGACGACCGCGGCCTTCGCCGACGAGACGGTGCAGCAGCTGACGGATGCCGTCACCCACGCGATGGGCGTCACCGGCTCGTCGGGGGCCATCGTGGGTGTGTGGGCGCCGTGGAGCGGCAGCTGGGTCGCGGGCCTGGGCAGTCAGCGGCCCGACGGCAGCGGCGAGGTCACTGACGACCTGGTGTTCCGTGCCGGCAAGGTCACGCGCGCCATGACCTGCGACGTGCTCTTCGAGGCCGCCGCGCAGGGCAAGGTGAAGCTCGACGACAGCATCACCGAGTATGTCTCGGGCGTGCCGGATCTCGCCGACGTGACCCTCATCGAGCTCTGCGACGGTACGTCCGGCATCGGCTCGTACGCCGGCCAGCTGTACTCGTCGTGGCTCTCGAACCCCGACCGGGTGTGGGATCCGCGCTACCTCGCGAGCTTCGGCCTCGGCCAGCCGCGCACGAGCGACCCGGGCGCCGCCTATCGCGACTCCGACGCCGGGTACGTGCTGCTCGGCCTCGCACTCGAGCGCGCGACCGAGCAGACGGCGGCCGACCTCATCCGCGGCTACGTCGCCGAGCCGCTCGGGCTCGGCGCCACCGCGCTGGGCGAACTCCCCTCTTCCGGAGTGCTCCAGGGCGGCCAGTCGGTCAACAACGCCGAGGGCGCGCTCGACTGCGCACAGCCGCTCGATCTCACGGCGGCGTCGTCGAGCAGCGGCTTCACCGACGCCGGCGTGATCACCGACATCCACGATCTCGGCCGCTACGTGCAGTCGCTGGCCTCGGGTTCCCTCGTCGAGGACGACGACCGGTTCGACGCGCCGATGGCGGTCGCCGCCGACGCCCCGTCGTGGTACGCCGCTGACGGCGGCGCGCTGATCGCGGGCTCGCTCATCGGCCAGTACGGCAAGGTGCCCGGCTACATCACCGCGGCCTTCGCCGACCCCGCGACCGGCCTGACGGTGGCGGTCGTGCTGAACAACTCCGCCGCCGACGCCGCCGTGGGCGAGTACCTCGCCTGGGAGCTTGCGGCGATCACGTCGAAGACCCCCGCCACGGCGGGCGAGACGGCGCCGGAGGCGGGTCTTCCCTGGACCGCCGAGCAGTACCACGCCGCGATCGACACCCTCGCGGTCTGCGCTCCTCCGGCAGCGGGGTGAACGCCGGGGCAGGCGCCGGAGGCACTGCTGCCACCGGAGCCGGGCGCTC
>DATEOM010000203.1:0-3887 GCA_035274105.1 Microbacterium sp. | reverse complement strand
TCTCGTGGTTCATGCAGCTCTATCCGGCGCTCGCGCGGCGGCGCGCGCTGGCGGTGGAGCTGACGGGGCTGCACTCGTCGGGTCTCACCTCGCTGCCGTCGACGATGTCGCCCGGGTACGCGGCATCCGTCATCACGTCGGTGACGCGCGCGCTCGCCGAGCTGACGGCCGACCTCGTCCAGAACACCGAGATCTTCTACTTCACCGAGCGCGACGAGCGCCTCTCGGCCGCACGCGCCAGCGGATATGCCGTCGAGTTGCGCGACGCGGCCCTGGCATCAGGCGATCCCGACCTGCAGGCCGCCGGGACGCTGCTGTCGAACGTGCTGGACGAGCTGGCGCGCGTGCTCACCGACCAGTACCCGCACGTCACCGGCGAGTCGACCGACGACGTGCTGCGGGCGGCCGCAGGCAGCCATGGCCACCCACTGTCGTGACGTCGGGGCTGTGCATCCGGACAACGCCTCGCGACGGCGTCAGGCCGTCGACTCGCGCGCGACCACGCGGAACCCGGTGACGTGCTCCTTGGGCTGCCAGTGCGGATCATCGGCCAGGCGCGCGAGCAGGAGCTCGACCGCGAGCCGAGCGACCTCCTCGTGATCGGGATCGATCGTCGTGAGGCTGGGCACGCTGTACCGGGCCTCGAGGATGTCGTCGAAGCCGACGACGCGCACCTGAGCGGGCACGGAGAGCCCGCGGTCGGCGAACCCGCGCATCACGCCCATCGCGACGGTGTCGGTGATGCACACGACTCCGTCTGCTCCGGTGCCGGCGTCGACGAGCTGGTGGGCGGCGGTTCGCCCGTCTTCCAGGCTCAGATGATGGCGCTCGACGACGAGCGAGGGGTGGAGGTCCATCCCGTGCTCGGCCATCGCCCGCCGGTACCCCGCGTGTCGCAACGATGTGACACTGAGCCGATCCGGGTCGCCGCCCTGCACGATGGCGATCCGGCGGCATCCCCTCTCGATCAGGTGCGTCGTGGCGGCGTAGGTGCCCTCCTCGTTCGGCAGGGCGATGTGATCGACGGGCGCGCCGAACATGCTCTCGCCGAGGATCACCATGGGCATGTCGATCTCGAGCAGATCGCGGTCCGCGGGCCCGAGACCGACCGCCGAGAGGATCAGGCCGTCGTACATCCGCGTGCGCGACGACGTGATCGCCGAGAGCTCGTTCTCGCGATCCGCTCCGGTCCGCTCGATCGCGACCCGGTAGCCCGCGTCGTGCGCCCTCGCGATGATGCGCGACGCGAGCTGCCCGAAGTACGGCGACTCCACCTCCGGCACCGCGAACCCGATCGTGTTGGTGCGCCCCGCGCGCAGGTTGCGGGCGGCGACGTTCACGCGGTAGCCGAGGTCGTCGATCGCCTTGAGCACCCGCTCACGGGTCGCCGGGCGGACATGCGGGTGGTTGTTGAGCACGTTCGACACCGTCATCGGCGAGACGCCGGCGGCTTTCGCGACGTCGCGCACGGTGGCCATTGCCGAACTCTATCCTCGGCCGTCAGGCTCGGCCGTCAGGCCAGATCCAGCGACACCGTCGCGAACGAGTGCGCCGGCAGGGTGACTCGCAGCGTGCCCCCGTCGAGCTCGGTGTCCAGTGCGACCGGGGCGACGGCATCCGGCGCCTCGGCGGTGTTGTGCGCCGCCGCGGAGTCACCGGTGAGCAGGCGGGCCGTCGCGGACGACACGGTGCGCCCGCGCAGGTCGATGTCGATGGTGAGGGATGCCTCGGCGTCGAGGTTGCTCAACGACAGCAGCGCCGTCGAGCCCGTCGTGCTGGCCGACGCCGAGACCACCTGCAGCGACCGCCCGTCCGCCTCGCGGGCGTCGGGGGCGTCGAGGACGTGGACCGCGAGCGACGTCGCATCGTGGTGGCCGCGGCTCATCTCGAAGACGTGGTACGTCGGCGTGAGCACGAGGGCTCCGGTCGCAGCATCCGTCAGCAGCATCGCCTGCAGCACGTTCACGGTCTGCGCGATGTTGGCCATCACGAGGCGGTCCGCGTTGCGGTGGAACGCGTCGAAGTGGACGGCCGCCACGAGGGCGTCGCGCACGGTGTTCTGCTGGTACAGGAACCCGGGGTTCGTGCCCTCCTCGACGTCCCACCAGGTGCCCCACTCGTCGAGCACGAGGCCGACCTTCTTGCCGGGGTCGTACGCGTCCATGATGCGGGCGTGCGCGCCGATGACGCGCTCGACGTCCTGCGCCTTCGACATCGTCGCGTAATAGTCGTCGGTCGAGAACGAGGTGGCGCTGCCCTTGTGCTCCCACGTGCCGGCGAGCGTGTAGTAGTGGAACGAGATCGCCTGGAAGATGTTCTTCGGGTCGCGCTGGCAGCCCAGGCAGTTGAGCGCCTCCATGAGCGCCGTCGTCCAGGTCACGTCGTCGTCGGACGCCCCGGCGGCGATGCGGTAGAGCTTGTTGCCGCCGTGGTCGCGGCAGAAGGTGGCGTACCGGCGGGCCTCGGCCGCGAACTGCGGGGCGGTGAAGTTGCCGCCGCAGCCCCAGGCCTCGTTGCCGATACCCCAGAAGGGCACCTTGTACGGCTCGTCGCGCCCGTTCTCGCGGCGCAGGCTCGCCATCGGGCTGTCGCCGTCGCGGGTCAGGTACTCGACCCAGTCGCTCATCTCCTGCACGCTGCCGCTGCCGACGTTGCCGCTGACGTATGCGTCGGCGCCGAGCATCTCGCAGAGATCCATGAACTCGTGCGTGCCGAAGTGGTTGTTCTCGACGACATCGCCCCAGTGGGTGTTGACCATGCGCGGCCGCGAGTCCTTCGGCCCGATCCCGTCGCGCCAGTGGTACTCATCGGCGAAGCAGCCGCCCGGCCACCGCAGGTTCGGGATGCCGATGCCCTTCAGCGCGTCGACGACGTCGAGCCGGATGCCGCGCTCGTTCGGAATCGACGACTCCTCGCCGACGTAGAAGCCGCCGTAGATGCAGCGCCCCAGGTGCTCGGCGAAGTGGCCGTAGAGGTGGCGGCTGATGACCGGACCGGGGACGTCCAGATCGACGACGGCGCGGGCGCGGAGGTCGGACACGGTTTCTCCTTCGAAACGTCGGTGGCGAAGCGAGTTGTAACGATACACATCGCCACACCGGATGTCGAGGAGCAAGCAGAAGGCCCGGAGTTCCGAGGAACTCCGGGCCTTCTGTGAAGCGGATGCTTACCAGCTCGACTTGGTCACGCCGGGCAGCTCGCCGCGGTGCGCCATGTCACGGAAGCGGACACGCGAGATGCCGAACTTCGTGAGGACACCGCGGGGGCGGCCGTCGATGACGTCGCGCGAGCGCAGGCGGACCGGCGACGCGTTGCGGGGGAGCTTCTGCAGGCCCACGCGAGCGGCTTCGCGCTCCTCGTCGGTCGACGTCGGCGAAACGAGCGCCTTCTTCAGCTCGAGGCGCTTGGCGGCGTAGCGGTCGACGACCTCCTGGCGCTGCTTGTTGCGCGCGATCTTGCTCTTCTTAGCCATGGATCAACGCTCCTCTCGGAAATCGACGTGCTTGCGGATGACCGGGTCGTACTTCTTGAGCACGATGCGGTCGGGGTTGTTGCGGCGGTTCTTGCGCGTGACGTAGGTGTAACCCGTGCCCGCGGTCGAACGCAGCTTGATGATCGGACGGACGTCCTGTGCCTTCTTGGCCATTAGAGCTTCACACCCTTCGCCTGAAGGTCACGCACGACCGCCTCGATGCCGCGGGCGTCGATGACCTTGATGCCCTTGGCCGAGACGTTGAGCTTGATGCTGCGACCCAGCGACGGAACGAAGTAGGTCTTCTTCTGCACGTTCGGGTCGAAGCGGCGCTTCGTCCGGCGGTGCGAGTGCGAGATGTTGTGACCGAAGCCGGGAACTGCTCCAGTCACCTGGCACACTGCTGCCATAGTGA
>DATEOM010000202.1:0-5046 GCA_035274105.1 Microbacterium sp. | reverse complement strand
CAAGATCGTGATCAAGGGCGTGCAGAACGTCGCCGACTCGAAGCGGCTCATCGACGCGGGCGTCGACGGCATCATCCTGTCGAACCACGGCGGCCGTCAGCTGGACCGCGCCCCGATCCCGTTCCGCCTCCTGCCCGAGGTTGTCCGCGAGGTCGGCAAGGACGCCACGGTGATGGTCGACACCGGCATCATGAACGGTGCCGACATCGTCGCCTCGATCGCCCTCGGTGCCAAGTTCACGCTCATCGGCCGCGCGTACCTGTACGGCCTGATGGCCGGCGGGCGCCAGGGCGTCGACCGCACCATCGCGATCCTGCGCAGCGAGATCGAGCGCACGATGAAGCTCCTGGGCGTGTCGTCGATCGCCGAACTCGAGCCCCGCCACGTCACGCAGCTGCAGCGCCTGGTTCCGGTGGCGGTGTCGGCGTCCGCCGAGGCGGCCGCGTCCGCTCCGCGCCCGCGTGCCGCGCGCACCACGACGGCGTCGAGCGCCGCGAAGACGGATGCCGCAGCATCCCGTGCCGTGAAGGCTCCGGCTGCGAAGAGCACCGGCCCGCGCGCGAAGGCCTGACCTCACACACCTGCTCGCCTGTCACGAAGTGCCGCTCACCGCGGCAGTTCGTGACAGGCGAGCGGTCTTGTCGGCGCCGAGTCTTGTCGGCGCCGAGTCTTGTCGGCGCGGGATCTTGTCGGCGCGGGGGACTCTGCTCACCTGTCACGATGTGCCGGGTCGTGCGGCAGTTCGTGACAGATGAACGGATGCCGCGTCAGACGCGGACGGGAAGCGTGGGGATGAGCTGCTCGAGGTAGACCACGGTGTCTTCCCAGCCGTCGACCGCGTGGCAGCGCACGCCCATCGCGAGGACGGGGTAGTCGTTGCCGTCGGCGTCGAGACGGTCGCCCACGAACAGCATGTCGTCGAGGGAGATGCCGGTCTGCTCGGCGAGCTGTCGCATGCCGTAGGCCTTGTCGATGCCCTGCTCGGTGATGTCGACCGACGTCGAGCCGCCGGAGCGCACCTCGAGATCGGGCAGGAGCGCCGCCACGGCGGCGCGCAGGCTGTTCTTCTTCTCGCCGGTCGGGTCCCAGGCGGTCTTCGCAGCGACAGGAGCCCGCTGGCCGAGCGCCGAGAAGGTGATCTGCGAGCCGCGGTCCTCGAGGATGTCGCCCCACGTCTCGCGCTCCCACAGGCCCAGACGGCGAGCTTCGCCTTCCACGGCGGCGAGTGCGCGGGACTTCTGGTCGTCCGTGAGTGCGCGCTTGTAGACCGTGACGACCTCGTCCTCGGTGAGCCGGTAATACTGCGTGCCGCACGTGGGCAGCAGGTGCAGGCGGGCGAGGGCGTCGGCGGACGCGTCAGGAAGGCGGTCCACCACCTGGCTCGTGAACTGCGCGAGCTGGCCACCGGAGATGATCGCCACCTCGACGCGCTCCGCCAGAGCGATGAGCAGTTCCCCGATGCGGGGGTCGATCTGGCTCTTGGAAGGTGCGAGCGTGTCGTCGAGATCGAACGCGACGAGAAGGGGCGGGGTGGTGGCGTCGACCATGGTGTCCGTCCTTTCATGCGAAAGGCCCCGCCTCACGGCGGAGCCTCTCTGCTGTCGGGGTGACAGGATTTGAACCTGCGGCCTCTTCGTCCCGAACGAAGCGCGCTACCAAGCTGCGCCACACCCCGTTTTGCAACCCTCCGAGTCTAACCGATCGTCAGGGGTGCTGCTGACCACGGACGTCTCGAGCTGATGATCGCGATGCCGAGGCTGAGGAGAGCGATCGCGATCGCGGCCGGCGCGCGGAGGGTCGCAGCATCCGTTCCCGTCGCGGCCAGTTCCACGGGTCGTTTCTCGACCGGTGCGGGTGGCGCTTCGGCGACCGGGGTGGCCGTGGGCGTCGGCGCAGGCGGGGGTGGGACGATCACCGCGACCTGGGAGGGCTCGCCGAACCGCTCGGTCCAGGCGAAGCCTGCGCCGGTGTGTGCGGCGACGGAGGGGATCTGGTCGGCCGCTCGCAGGCTCCAGACGGCGGTGTAGTACCCGGGAGCGGTCGCCTCCCACGCCGACGTGACGGTGTACGGCGCCGTCGGGCCTGTCGAGGGGTCGGTCGTCAACTGCAGCGTGCCCACGACGGCGTCGTCGCCGGGAGCAGCAGCACCGGGGACGGGCTCGGTGTCGGTGCGGTACACCACCGCGCTCGCGGTGACCGGCAGGTAGGAACCGTCGTCGGCGCGCGGCCACGAGCCGTCGGCGGCCGTGAAGGTCACCTCGTCGACGTACGGACCGCCGCGTGCGTCCCAGGCCGCGACCTGCGTCGAGATGGCCGGTGCGAACGGAGGGATGCGCGGGGCGGCGTCCGCGCCCACGACGTCGAACCGCACCCGCCCCGCGGGGCCGGCTGTCTCCTGGCCGCCAGGGGTGGTGAAGTGCCGCACAGCGGACGCCACGCCCGCGTCGAAGTGGCCGATTCCGCTCACGGTGTACGAGCGCCCCTCGGCGGGCGGGACGGTGCGGATGGCGTACGTCGACCCGGATGCCGCCGCCTCGAGCGTCGGTGAGCCCGATTCCGCGAAGACCGCGTTCGTCAGGGTGATGGTGCCGGTTGCCGCAGCGGTCGTGTCCACCCGCACCGTTCCGGAGCGGTGGTCCGCAGCATCCGTCGCGAACACCAGGGCGCCGCTCGCGGTCACAGCGCCTGCGGCGATGCGGGAAGCCTCGTCGTAATAGGCGACGGCGCGGTCCTGCACGGCGCGGTCATGCTGTGGTGAGAGCGCGGACATGGTCCAGTGGATCGCCCCGGCGAGCGAGTCGCCCCGGTAGCCGAAGGCATGCAGCGTCTCCTCGCGGTTCGCGATCGCCTTCACGGCCCACGCGACCGCGGCGGCCTGCACGGCGTCGCCGGTCTGGCCGTACGTCGTGACGAGGTGGTTGATCCCGGCGAGCTGCGGGGATGAGAGGCCGGCGGCCGAGCCGCTGATTCCGTGGTCCGTGCTCGGGCCGGTCGGGGCGGGAGCGCCGGGAGTGATGCAGTAGGTGTGCACGCCGTCGACGAGCATCGAGCCGTGCCAGCCGTAAGCCGAGATCGGCGCCCAGGTGCCGAAACCGGTGCCGCGATCGGCGGCGTCGGCGCGGGAGGGGAAGGCGATGTTCACCGCGACGATGCTCACGAAGACGGCGACGAGGAGCAGGTATCCGGACAGCCGCGAGGTGCGCCCGAAGAACATACGCCGGATCCGATACCGGGACGATCCGGCGAGGGGCGTGCTCATTCCGCGTCCTCGATGAGAGGCAGGAACGGGGCGTGCCGGCCGAATCCGCGAGATGAGCGCGTGTCGCCGGCATCGGCGTCCTCGGTCGCTGTGGGGGCGAACGCCGCCCAGGCGGCCGCGATCACGAGAGCGATCAGGAGGGCGAGCAGTCGCAGCCGCACGGGCAGCCCGGTGCCGTGAACGGCCGTCGTGGCGAGGAGGGTGTTCGGGAACAGGTCGTCGGCGGGTCGATGGGAACGAGGAGCAGCCATGCATCGAGCATCGGCGCTGCGCACGCGCGGTGGCGGTCGTGCACCACGAACTGTGGACGGCCCGTCGCGGACGGCTCTTGGGGAGGAACCGCGTGCGAGCGGACAGCCCTAGGCGCGGGGAACGAGCGTGAGGAGCGAGGCCTCGGGGCGGCAGGCGAAGCGCACGGGAGCGTAGATCGAGTGTCCGAGTCCTGCGCTGACGTTCAGTGGCACCGAGCGGCCGTCATGCTTCCAGGCGCTGAGTCCGCGCGCTTGACGCAGCGGGATGTCGCAGTTGGCGACCAGCGCGCCGAAGCCGGGGATGCGCACCTGGCCGCCGTGCGTGTGGCCGCCGAAGATCGCGTCGGCTCCCAGGTCGACGAAGTCATCGAGCACGCGACGGTACGGCGCGTGGGTCACGCCGATCGACAGGTCGGCGGACTCCTCGGCACGAAGCGCCGCCAGCGGCTCGGGGAGCGCCTCGAGCCGGTCCCAGTGGCGATGGGCGTCGCTCACGCCGAACGCGGCGATGCGCAGGCCCGCGGCATCCAACGATCCGACCTTGTTGTTGAGGTCGATCCAGCCCAGCTCACCGGTGAGGTAGTCGTCCAGTGCGTCGGTGTCGAGGGGCTCCGCGGTGTGCTTCACGTTCGAGGGGCCGGTGAAGTATCTGAACGGGTTGCGCGGTGAGGGTGCCGCGTGGTCGTTCGAGCCGTGCACGAACACGCCGGGCACGCCGCGCAGGGGATCGAACGCCCGGCGCAGTCCTCGGAGGCCGTCGAAGTGGCCCAGGTTGTCGCCGGTGTTGACGATCAGGTCGGGCTGGAGTTCCGCCAGTGCGGCGATCCACTCCTGCTTGCGGTGCTGCCACGGCGCCATATGGGCGTCCGAGAGGTGTAGCACGCGTATCGGCGTGGCGCCCGCCGGGAGCACCGGCACCTCATGGAAGCGGACCGTGAACAGGTAGCGCTCGATGCCGATGCCCCAGATCGCCGCACCCGCGCCGACCGCCCCCACCGTGCCGAGCACGGTGAGGGCGGTGCGAGTCGTCGTCGAGGGCACTAGCCGTTGCCGCCGCCGCTGCCAGGACCGCGGCCGCCGCCCAGGCCACAGATCGCGGCGGAGTAATCGACGGTGATCGACGTGTTGCGGTTCACCACAGCGCCGGCGGCAGGGTTCGTCGCGCCGGCCTTGGTCTGCGCGCCGAGGCTGGCATCGGCGGTGCAGGTGCCATCGCCGACGTTGCCGAACCCGGCGCTGCGGAGCGCCTTCTTGGCGTCGTCGAGGGTGCTGCCCGACACGTTCGGCACGGTGACGCCCTCGCCGTTGCTCGGGTTGATCGTGACGGTGGTGCCGCCCGCGACCTTGCCCGCGCCGGGGTTCTGTGCGGCTACCACGCCGGCCGGCTGGTCGGAGTCGACCGGGGCGCCCACCTCGACGGTGAATCCCGCGTCCGTCAGGATCTTCGTCGCTTCGTCGACCGACTTGCCGACGACGTTGGGCAGTTCGGTGAGGACCTGCTTTGTGAGCTCCGAGTCCGGTGAGGCGAACTTGTCG
>DATEOM010000201.1:0-2002 GCA_035274105.1 Microbacterium sp. | reverse complement strand
CCGGCAGTCATCGCACTGAGCATCGCGGTGCTCGGCGGCGGCGCGGCGCTCGCCTCGCGCGATGCGGGGGCTCCCGCGGGCTCGTTCACCACCGTCACGGTCGCGCACGGCGAATCGCTGTGGACGATCGCCGAAGAGGTCGCCCCCGAACGCGACCCGCGCGACGTCGTCGACGAGCTCGTGCGGCTGAACGCCCTCGACACGGTCCTCGTGCAGGCGGGGCAGCGCCTCGCGGTCCCGACCGCGTACGACCGCTGACCCCGGGGGCGTGGCGCGACGTCACGCGGCGAGTGGTCGTGACGGGCGGGCCTACCATGGGATGGGTGAGTGCACGTCTCGAAGACCTTCCCATACGCGCCGATCTCCGGGGGCAGAAGCCCTACGGCGCTCCGCAGGCACCGCTTCCGGTCGCCCTCAACGTCAACGAGAACACGCATCCTGTTCCGGCCGAGGTCGCTGACGACATCCTCGACTCGATCGCCCTCGCACTGCGCGACGTCAACCGCTACCCCGACCGTGAGTTCACCGCGCTGCGCGAGGGCTTCGCCGACTATCTGGGCCACGGTCTCACGCGCGATGAGATCTGGGCGGCCAACGGCTCGAACGAGGTGCTGCAGCACATCCTGCAGGCCTTCGCGGGGCCTGGCCGCACAGCGTTCGGCTTCACCCCGACGTACTCGATGTACCCGCTGCTCACGCGCGGCACCGGCGCGGAGTGGATCTCGGGCACCCGATCGGGCGACTACACGATCGACCCTCAGGACGCAGCATCCCAGATCTCCGACGCCTCGCCCGATGTGATCTTCCTCTGCTCGCCGAACAACCCGACCGGCACCCCTCTCGGGCTCGACGTCGTGGAGGCGGTGTACGAGGCCACCGAGGGCATCGTCATCGTCGATGAGGCGTACTTCGAGTTCGCCCCGCACGACGAGCGCTCGGCGCTGACGCTGCTGCCCGGGCGCGAGCGCCTCGTGGTCTCCCGCACGATGAGCAAGGCGTTCGCGTTCGCCGGTGCGCGCGTGGGCTACCTCGCCGCGGACCCGGCGCTCATCGACGCGCTGCGCCTCGTGCGCCTGCCGTACCACCTGAGCGCGCTCACCCAGGCCGCGGCGTCCGCCGCCCTGCGCCACGCGCCGGTCATGTTGGGCATGGTCGACGAGATCGTCGCGCAGCGCGACCGCATCTCGGCCACGGTCGAGGCGCTCGGGTACACGCCCCACGAGTCGTGGACGAACTTCGTGCTGTTCGGCGGTGTCGCCGACCCTGCGGCCACCTGGCAGGCGCTGTACGACGAGGGCGTGCTCATCCGTGACGTCGGAATCCCGTCGCACCTGCGGGTCACCGCGGGCACCGCCGACGAGACCACCGCGTTCCTCGACGCCCTCGCCTCGGTAGGATCGGCGGCATGAGCGTCGCACCACGTACCGCCTCGCTGCGCCGGGCGACGAGCGAGTCGAGCGTCGAGCTCGAGCTCGACCTCGACGGCACCGGCCGCAGCCGCATCGACACCACGGTGCCGTTCTTCGACCACCTGCTGACCGCGTTCGCGAAGCACTCGCTCACCGACCTCACGGTCCGCGCATCGGGCGACACCGACATCGACGCCCACCACACGGTGGAAGACATCTCGATCGTGCTCGGCCAGGCGATCCGCGAAGCGCTCGGCGACAAGTCGGGCATCTCGCGCTACGGCGACGCGCTCGTGCCGCTCGATGAGGCGCTCGCCCAGGCCGTGGTCGACTTCAGCGGCCGTCCCTACCTGGTGCACACCGGCGAGCCCGCCGGCTTCGAGCACCACCTCATCGGCGGCCACTTCACCGGCTCGCTCGTGCGCCACACGTTCGAGGCGATCGCGTTCAACGCGGCGCTGACCGTGCACGTGCGCGTGCTGTCGGGCCGCGACCCGCACCACATCGCCGAGGCCGAGTACAAGGCGTTCGCCCGCGCGTTCCGGCAGGCGAAGTCGCTCGACCCGCTCGTCGACGGCATCCCGAGCACGAAG
>DATEOM010000200.1:0-4769 GCA_035274105.1 Microbacterium sp. | reverse complement strand
TTCCTCAACCGCGTCGACGACATCATCGTCTTCCCGCAGCTCGACAAGGACGAACTGCGCCAGATCGTGGGCCTGTTCACCAAGCGCCTCGGCGAGCGGCTGCTCGACCGCGACATGACGGTGGAGCTGACGGATGCCGCGAAGGACAAGCTGATCGAGATCGGCTTCGATCCCGCGCTCGGCGCCCGGCCGCTGCGCCGCGCCATGCAGCGTGAGATCGAGGACCGCCTGTCGGAGAAGATCCTGCACGGCGAGCTCGACGCGGGCGACCACGTGAAGGTCGACGCGCAGGACGGCGAGTTCGTCTTCGAGCACGGGCCGCGCGGCGAGAAGGTCGCGGTGGGCGTCGTCCACAACGGCGAGATCACCGCCACACCGGACCTCGCTGCCAACTCCTGAACAAGAACCACCGAGAGCGGATGCTGCGGCCCTGGGCCGCGGCATCCGCTCTCGCCGTTGCGGGGTTCTACGCTGGAAGGGTGGCAGAGTTCACCGTCAGGCCGGCGCGCACCAGCGACGTCCGCCGCATCCAGGCGCTCCTCGAGCCGTTCGTGCAGCGGCGGATCCTGCTCGGCAAGGATCTCGTCGTGCTCTATGAGGCGACGCAGCAGTTCCTCGTCGCCGAGGACAAGAACGGCGACATCATCGGCTGCGGCGCGCTGCACGTGATGTGGGAAGACCTCGGCGAGGTCCGCACCCTGATCGTCGCCGACGGCTGGCTGCATCACGGCGTGGGCCGCGCGATCGTCGAGGGCCTCGAAGCGAACGCCCGCACCCTCGGGCTCTCGCGCCTGTTCTGCCTCACGTTCGAGGTGGACTTCTTCACGCGTCGCGGGTTCCAGGAGATCGGCGAGCAGGTCGTCGACCCCGACGTCTACTCGCAGCTCATCCGCTCTCCCGACGAGGGCGTCGCGGAGTTCCTCGACCTCGCGCACGTGAAGCCGAACACGCTCGGCAACAGTCGCATGCTCAAGCGCCTCTGACCCGACCGAACCCGCCTGGTCGGGGCATTCCGGGGCGCGCCGACGGGAGAAGACGGCGCCCGCCGTTAGCCTGTTGAGCATGACCGGCACCACCCCTCGTCGTCGTCCCTCGAAGGCGGTGTACCGTCGCCGGCGGCTCGTGCTGATCATCGGCCTGCTGGTCATCGCGGCGATCGTCTGGCTGCTCATCGCGCAACCGTGGGCCGGCGCGGCGACGTCGTCGCCCCAGGAGAAGCCCGAGACGAAGAACACCGCCGAGTCGCTGCCGGTGCCGTCGTCGCAGGCGACGAGCGGGGGCACCGACACCGGCGCCGTCGAAGGCGCGGTGGTCGAGGGACAGACCCCGACACCCGGCGCGACCCCCACGGCGCAGCCCTGTGTCGCCAGCGAGATCACGGTCGAGCCGGTCACCAGCGCCGACACCTTCGCCGGCGATCAGCAGCCGCAGTTCACGATCACGCTCACCAACAACGGCCCCGACTGCACGATGAACGTCGGCACCAGCGCCCAGTCCTTCACGGTCACCAGCGGCGACGACATCTGGTGGCGGTCGACCGACTGCCAGAGCGAGCCCAGCGACATGATCGTGCTGATCGCCGCCGGTCAGACGGTGTCGAGTGCGACCGCCCTCTCGTGGGATCGCACGCGCTCCGCGGTCGGCACGTGCGCCGACGGCAACCGCCCGATGGCTCCGGGCGGCGGCGCCTCGTACCACCTGTCGGTCGAGATCGGCGGCATCCCGTCGACCGAGCCGAAGCAGTTCCTGCTCTACTGACGGCACCCGCCGAATCACGCGCCAGGACTGGCCTGAGTCCGCGTCGAGCGTCCGCAGGTACGGCGGGGCGCAGCATCCGTGTTCCGTCCGCGGCGTGATGCAGTGGAGCGGGGCGTCCCCAGGCCGCCCCGCTCCGTTTCCCCTGCACAGGTGTCTTGGCCGAACACCTAGGACTTGTCGTCGAAGACCTCGGTCTCCATCGCGTCGTAGCCCTCCGCCTGCGGGTCGCCGTGCGTGCCGCCCGAGAGCGCGTACTCCTCCTCGGGCGAGAGCACGAGGCGATGACGGAAGAAGAGGCCGAAGCCGAGCAGCAGCACCACGTAGACGACCGCGATGGCGATGATCGCCGGCAGGAACGTGGGGTTGAGCAGGAAGCCGACGAAGATCAGGAGCGCGATCGCGGCCGCGATGACCGCTCCCGTGATGCCCCACGGGCTGCGGTAGGGGCGTTCCACGTTCGGCAGCTTCTTGCGCAGGATGATGAACGACACCATCTGCAGGAAGTACGCGAGCACCGCGCCCCACACCGCGATGTTGAGGACGATGGCGCCCGCGACGCTGCCGGATCCGCCCGCGAACTCGATGATGAGCAGCGCGATGAAGCCGATGACGGCACCGACCACCAGTGCCACCCACGGCGTCTTGCGCTTGCCCGTGAGGGACAGGAACTGCGGGTAGTAGCCCGCCCGTGAGAGCGAGTACATGTTGCGGCCGTAGGCGAACATGATGCCCTGCAGTGAGGCGAGGAGGCCGACGAGGGCGAAGAGCGCGAGGAGAGCCGCGAGCTGGTCGCCGACGATGGCGCGGAACCCGTCGAGCAGCGGCTCCGCAGCGACGCCGGTCGCCTCCGCGCCGAGGACGCCGGTGTTGAGGAACAGCACGAGCAGACCGGTCACGATGAGGGTGCCGCGCGCCCAGAAGCCCGCGCGCGGGATGTCGCGCACGGGGTCGTGCGACTCCTCGGCGGCCAGCGGCAGTTCCTCGATGCCCAGGAAGAACCACATGGCGAACGGCAGGGCGAACAAGATCGGCAGGACGCCGTGCGGCAGGAACTCCGTCTGGCCCGGGTCGGGGGCGATGTCCCACAGGTTCGCCCACTGGAACGCCCCGGAGAAGAGCGCCATCGCGGAGAACACGAGGATGATGCCGATCGAGATGACCGACACGACGATCGCGAACTTGAACGAGATGCTGGCGCCGGCGGCGTTGAGCGCGATGAAGATCGCGTAGAGGATGATCCACCACACCCAGCCGGGCAGGGAGAGCCCCAGCAGCTCCGACGTGATGGCGTCGGCGTACGAGGCCGAGAAGAAGACGATGACCGCGGTGGTCGCGACGTACTCGATCGTCTCGGCGGCGCCGGTGATGAGGCCTCCCCACGGGCCCATCGCCGAGCGAGCGAACGAGTACGCGCCGCCGGTGTGAGGCATGGCCGCCGCCATCTCGCCGATCGAGAAGATCATGCCGTAGTACATGGCGACGAGGATGACGAAGGCGATGAGCATGCCGCCGAACCCGGCGAAGTCGATGCCGAAGTTCCAGCCGGAGAAGTCGCCCGAGATGACGGCGGCCACGGCGAGGCCCCACAGACCCCACACGCCGGCGGCGCGCTTGAGTCCGCGCTTCTCGAAGTAGTCCTGGCCGGCCCGTGTATAGGTCGCACCGGCGACCTTGGCGGAGCGGCTGGGTGAGGCTGCCGCGGATTCCGGCGGAGTGGCACTGCTCGCTTGGGACATCGGTCCTCCAAGGATTCGCAAAGGGAGTGCGCTCGGGTCGCGCTGAGGCGCTTTTCGCCGATTGTGGCGCCTATTGGTCGGCTGTGTCTACCTTTGAGCCGGATTCTGGTTAGAGTGTGCGGGTGATCGCGGTTCAGGCGAACCACGCTCGCGAGTCTCGTCGCACGTCGACAGCAGGAGGAGGAACGGATGCCGGGCAACCTCACCGTCGGGCAGTTGAACGCCGGGATCGCCGCGGGTGACATCGACACCGTGGTCGTCGCGTTCGCCGATGCGCAGGGGCGCCTGGTCGGCAAGCGGGTATCGGCGCGGCTCTTCCAGGAGGAGGTGCTGCCCCACGGTGCCGAGGCGTGCAACTACCTGCTGTCGGTCGACGTCGATATGAACACCGTCGACGGCTATGCGATGTCGAGCTGGGAGACCGGGTACGGCGACATGATGCTGCGGCCCGACGTCTCCACCCTCCGGTGCATCCCGTGGCTTCCCGGATCGGCGCTCGTCATGGCCGACCTCACGTGGGAGAACGGTGAGCCCGTCGTGCAGTCGCCGCGCGACATCCTGAACCGCCAGCGTCAGCGCCTCGCGGACCGCGGCCTCGTCGCGTTCTCGGGCACTGAGCTCGAGTTCATCGTCTTCGACGATACCTACCGGGATGCCTGGGCCAAGGGCTACCGCGGTCTCACACCGTCGACCGACTACAACGTCGACTACGACCTCCTCGCCTCGGGGCGGCTCGAGCCGCTGCTGCGCGACATCCGCCTGTCGATGGACGGAGCGGGCCTATACACCGAGGGCGTCAAGGGCGAGTGCAATCTCGGTCAGCAGGAGATCGCGTTCCGCTACGCCGAGGCGCAGGAGACCGCCGACCAGCACGCCATCTACAAGAACGGTGCGAAGGCGATCGCCGAGCACCACGGCAAGTCGCTGACCTTCATGGCGAAGTTCAACGAGCGCGAGGGCAACAGCTGCCACATCCACCTGTCGGTGCGCTCGGCGATCGGCGACGCGGTCATGGCCGGCGACGGCGAGTACGGCTTCAGCCCGCTCATGGAGCACTGGATCGCCGGCATCCTGGCGACGCTGCGCGAGTTCACGCTGCTCTACGCGCCCAACATCAACTCGTACAAGCGGTTCGCGAGGGGATCGTTCGCGCCCACGGGCATCGCGTGGGGCGTCGACAACCGCACGTGCGCGCTGCGCGTGATCGGCCGCGGCTCGTCGCTGCGCGTCGAGAACCGGGTGCCCGGCGGCGACGTCAACCCGTACCTCGGCATC
>DATEOM010000199.1:0-7114 GCA_035274105.1 Microbacterium sp. | reverse complement strand
CCCACGATGTTGATCCGATCAAGATTGACGAAAGCATGATCAAGTTCCGACACTGACTGTAGCGGGAACGACCAGCCCTGACGACCGACGTCTCCAACCCCGAGCAAGGAGCTGACATGACCACGACGACACGACCCACCTCGATCGACGCACCGCGAGGCCTCGCCGGCGTGATCGTGGCCGACACCGCCGTGAGCGACGTCCGCGGTGCGGAGGGCTTCTACCAGTACCGGGACAGGTCGGCGATCGAACTGGCCGAGACGGCGAGCTTCGAGGACGCCTGGCAGCTCCTCGTCACCGGAGTGGCGGCGACGGATGCCTCGCGCCCGGCGTTCGCCGCCCGCATCGCCGATGCCACCATCGCGCAGAGAGCCGACCTCGACGTCGTCGTCGACGCCGTGTCATCGGTAACACCGGACGTGCTCGCCGGGCTCGCGGCCGCCTGGCCTCTGCTCGGGGCGAGGCGCAGCATCCGTCCGCTCTACGATCTCGACGAGGACGGCCGCCTCGCCGACGCCATCGCACTGGCTGCTGCGACCCCGGTGCTCGTGGGTGCGCTCTGGCGGCGCGGTCGTGGCGACGGGGCGCTGCCCGTGCTGGAAGATCGTGGCGTCGTCGCGAACTACCTGCACCAGGTCACCGGCATCGTGCCCGACGAGAAGACCGAGAGCGCGTTGACGGCGTACCTCATCGCCGTCATGGACCACGGCTTCAACGCCTCGACGTTCACGGCGCGCGTCATCGCATCGACGGGAGCGGATGCCGCGGCCTGCCTCGTCGGCGCCCTCGGGGCCCTGACCGGGCCTCTGCACGGCGGTGCGCCGTCCCGCGCGCTCGACGGGCTCGACGCCGCCGGCACCGCGGAGCGCATCGAGCCGTGGATCCGCGGCGAGCTCGCGGCGGGCCGGCGCCTGATGGGGTTCGGTCATGCCGTGTACCGCACCGCCGACCCGCGTGCCGAACTGATGAAGCGCGTCGCCCTGCGCACGGGCGGGCCTCGCGTCGAGCTCGCACTGCGGTTCCAGGAGAGCGCCGAGCGGCTGCTGGCCGAAGCGAAGCCGGGCCGCGAGCTGCACGCGAACGTCGAGTTCTGGTCGGCGCTGGTGATGGAGCAGTGCGGGATCCCGCGGTCGATGTTCACGCCGACGTTCGCGATCGCCCGCACGATCGGGTGGACGGCGCACATCCTCGAACAGGCGCGCGATCCGAAGATCATCCGCCCCTCGGCGCGCTACGTGGGCCCGGCGGTCCGCGTGGCGGCGTGAGCGGGGCTACCGCCCGGCGGCGTACCCCTGCATCCCGCGCGGGTTCGCCGCACCCCACAGGATGCCGGTCGCGGAATCCCGTCCGACGGCCGACACCCGGCCGAGCGCCCAGTCACCCGCTCGCGTGACGCGGTGACCACGGCGCTCGAGTCCGCCGATCACCGCGTCGCCGAGCCGGTTCTCGACCACGGCCCCCGCGGGAGTCCAGGTGCGCGGCCAGAACGACTCGGGCATCGACGTCGTGTGCAGGGCCGGCGCATCGATCGCCTGCTGCGGCGCGTAGCCGCCGACGATGATGCGCAGCAGCGCCAGCAGCTGCCACTGGTCCTGCTGGTCGCCGCCGGGGGAGCCGATCGCGAACTCGGGCGCCCCGTCCTTCAGCACCAGCGTGGGTGTGAGGGTCGTCCGCGGGCGTCTGCCTGCCACGAGGGACGACGGGTGCCCCGGCTCGAGCCACGTCATCTGCAACCGCGTGCCGAGGCTGAACCCGAGCGCCGGAATGGTCGGCGAGGACTGCAGCCAGCCACCCGACGGGGTCGCCGAGACGATGTTGCCCCACCGGTCGATGACGTCGAGATGGCAGGTGTCGCCCTTCGTCTCGCCGGTCTTGGCGACCGTCGGCTCACCCGTGCCCACGGCGGGCGCGTCGTAGGTCGTGCGCAGCGGCGGGCGGAACGGTGTGCGCCCGGGCAGCGCGCCCGGGCGGAACTCGGCCGAGGCCTCCGCCGAGATCAGCGACCGCCGCTCATCGAGGTAGTCGGCGGACAGCAGCGCGTCGAGGTCGACGTCGTGGTCGCCGAACCACGCGTCGCGGTCGGCGTAGGCCAGCTTCTGCGCCTCGATGATCGTGTGCGCGCCCGCTTCCTGCGACGGATCGAGCAGGTCGTCGGCGAGCGGCTCGAGCAGGGCCAGCGTCTGCAGCAGCGCCGGACCCTGGGTCCACGCGCCCGCCTTCGCGATGGTGCGGCCGCGGAACTCCCGCGTCGCGGCGGGCTCATAGCCCGCGTCGAAGCCGGCGAAGTCGTCCGCCGTGATCACCGCGGCGTGCACGCCGCCGCCCGAGTGCCGGTGCGGTTTCGACAGGAACGCCGACGCCTCGTGCGCGACGATCCCCGTCTTCCATTCGCGGCGCGCGGCGTCGATGCGGGCCGCGCGACCGACCGGTCCGTCGTCGCGGACGGCGCACGACGCGTGCACGAGCGAGTCGAGCACCGCCGCGTAGGCCGGGTTGCGCACGATCTGTCCGGCGACCGGGACCTCGCCGTCGGGCAGCCACAGGTCGGCGGACGTCGTCCAGTCCTCCCGGAACAGGTCGGCCACGCGCGCGATCGTGGCGGCCGCGCCGGCCACGAGCGGGTGCCCGTCACGGCCGTATCCGATGGCGTACGCGAGGACGTCGGCGAGCTCCCACGTTCCGTGGTCGCGCAGCAGCAGCAGCCACGCGTCGACGGCGCCGGGCACCGCGGCGGCGAGGCCGCCGGCGCCCGGGGTGAGGTCGAGACCCTGGTCACGATAATGCTCGATCGTCGCGCCGGCGGGAGCAGGGCCCTGGCCCATCAGGACCGTCGGGGACGCAGCATCCGTCTCCTGGAAGATCGCGACGAGATCGCCGCCGGGGCCGTTGAGGTGCGGCTCGACGACGTGCAGCACGAAGGCGGCCGCGACCGAGGCGTCGAAGGCGTTGCCGCCCCGCTCGAGCACGGCCTGAGCGGTTGCGGTCGCGATCCAGTGGCTCGACGCGGCCATGCCGAACGTGCCCGTCAGGGTCGGGCGCGTCGTGAAGGACGACGGGGCGCTGTACGCCACGGGTTCAGCGGCCGCCGCGGGCGATCCAGGCCTCGACCTCGTCGGCGGTGCGGGGGATCGCGGCGGACAGGTTGACCGGCCCGTCGGCGGTCATGAGGACGTCGTCCTCGATGCGCACGCCGATGCCGCGGTACTCCTCCGGCACGGTGAGGTCGTCGATCTGGAAGTACAGGCCCGGCTCGATCGTGAACACCATCCCCGGCTCCAGGGCGCCGTCGTAGTACATGTCGCGTCGCGCCTGCGCGCAGTCGTGCACGTCGATGCCGAGGTGGTGGCTCGTGCCGTGCACCATGTAGCGGCGGTGGTGCCCGCCCTGGTCGGCGTCCAGCGCCTCCTCGGCCGTCACCGGCAGCAGCCCCCACTCCGCGACGCGCGTCGCGATGACCTGCATCGCCGCCTCGTGGATCGAGCGGAACTTCACGCCGGGCTTCGCCGCGGCGAACGCGGCGTCGGCAGCCTCGCGCACGGTCTCGTACACCTTGCGCTGCACGGCGGTGAAGCGGCCGCTCACCGGAAGGGTGCGCGTGATGTCGGCGGTGTAGAGGCTGTCGACCTCGACGCCCGCGTCGATGAGGATCAGATCGCCCGGCACGACGGCCCCGTCGTTGCGCGTCCAGTGCAGGTAGCACGCGTGGGGACCGGATGCCGCGATCGTGTCGTAGCCGACCGCGTTGCCGTCGCTGCGCGCGCGCCGGTGGAAGACGCCCTCCACGACCCGCTCGCCGCGGGGGTGCTCCACGATCGCGGGCAGGTTCGCGACGATGTCGTCGAAACCGGACGCCGTGACCTGCACGGCGAGCTCCATCTGGTCGATCTCGTACGCGTCCTTCACGAGGCGCAGCTCCGACACGAAACGCGTGAGGTCGTCGTCCTCGTCGAGGACGACGTCGCCGTCGCCGGCTTCGAAGTCGTCGATGTGGGCCGTCCCGAGGCCGAGGTCGGAGGCGACGCCCGCCAGAGCGGGCCGCGGACCGATCCAGAACTCGCCGATCGAGGCATCCGAGTAGAACTCGCTCGTCGTGCGGTCGGCGCGCTCGCGGAAGTACAGCGTCACATCGTGGCCGCCGGACGAACGAGGTTCGAACACCAGCACCGCCCCGGGCTCGGAGTCGGACGCCCAGCCGGTCAGGTGCGAGAAGGCGGAATGCGCGCGGAAGGGATAGTCGGTGTCGTTGCTGCGCTGCTGGAGCTCGCCCGCGGGGATCACGAGGCGCTTGCCCGGGAACGCCGCCGACACGGCGTCGCGACGCGCGGCAGTGAACGCCGCCTGCGGGCGTGCCGGGGGTGTGGACTCGGGTCGCTCGGCCCATCCGGTCGAGATCGTGTCGAGGAACCCCTGGCCGTACGGCTGACGCCGGTTGGTGCTGGTCGAGGTCGGGGCCGAGCTCTCGGTGGTGCTTGTGGCTCCGGAGGACTGCTCGCTGGCTGCGCTGCTCATGCGTCCCAGTCTCGCACGCGGGCGGGAGGTCGGGCAGGTCAGCCGGCGGGGTCGTACTGGACGATGAGCGGCCGGTGGTCGGAGCCGGAATCGTCGAGCGAACGCAGGACGAGAGACCCCGTCGCCCGCCACTGCGGTGTCGCCATCACGTGGTCGATCGGCGCGCCGAGGATGGCCGGAATGCCGGCCGACCAGGTGCCGAGTGCGCCGTTGCCGGTCTCGGCCGCGGCATCGGTGCAGTGGCCGAGCGTGGCGCCGTCGAGCCCCAGACCCGACATGTGGTCGATCGTCGCGTTGAAGTCGCCGGCCATGATCACATTGCCGTCGCCGCACTGATCGGCCAGCCACTGGAGGTCGTCGCGCCAGCTCTGCATGTAGCTCGGGCGGGGTGCGACCGCGTGGACGGCGACGACGATGGGTCCCTCGCCGGAGACGGGCATCGCGACGGCGCTCGGCACGGTCGAGGTGTTGCTGCTGCCGTCGAGCGAGGACTCGATCACGGCGTAGTCGCCGAGGCCGGGGGAGATGAGGAGCGTCGTCGAGCCGGCATCCCATTCCGTCGACGGATCCGAAGCGTGGTGCGCCCACATGCGGTGGCCGAGGTCGCGCATCGCGATGGCGACGCTCTCGCCGGTCTCGATGGTCGTCTCGGGAAGCGCCACGATGTCGGCGTCCATCGCGACTGCGATCTTGGCGATCGTCTCGGGCGGCGTCGCGGGGCCCGCGGTGTTCCACGTCATGACGCGGATGGACGCGTCGGTCTTCGCCGGGAGCGGGTCGCTGCCCAGGCCTCCGCGGGACGACAGCACCGCGACGTTCGTGACGGTCGCGAGCCCCGCCACGATGGCGAGCGAGAACGCGAACGCGCGGATCGGCCGCGCGATCGCGAAGAGCAGGGCCAGCAGCGCCGCGCCGGCGAACGCGAGCGCGAGGATCCCCCGGAAGGACACGATCTGGGCGACGGGATAGTAGCGCTCGACACGGAAGAACCCCGGGAACGTCAGCACCGCCGCAGTGATCGCGCACAGCACGGTGACGAGGATCCCGAGCAGGCGAAGCACGACGGCGACTCTATGCGAGCAGGCTGTGAGATCCGTCAGCGCACGCGGGGCGTCGCACGTTTGCCGCCGCGCTACGCTCGGAGGATGCCCAGACCGCAGCGGTTCGAAGGACCGAGCGACCTGCATCTGCACTCGGCGAACTCCGACGGCACGCAGCCGCCCGCCGAGGTGATGGCCTCCGCCCACCGTCACGGCGTGCGCACGGCGGCCCTCACCGACCACGACACCACGTCGGGCTGGGCCGAGGCGGCGGAGGCCGCGACATCCCTCGGCATGACGTTCATCCCGGGCATGGAGCTGTCGGCGCGGCACGAGTGGCGCAGCGTCCACGTGCTGGCCTACCTTCCCGACCCCGACGAGCCGGCGCTGCGCGCCGAGACCGCGCGCATCCGCTCGTCGCGACTGGATCGGGCACGGCTGATGGCCGACCGCATCGCGCGCGACTACGACCTGGTGTGGGACGACATCCTCGAGCAGACCACCGACGGCGCGACCGTCGGCCGGCCGCACATCGCCGACGCGCTGGTGGCGCGAGGTCTCGTCCGCGATCGCGCCGAGGCGTTCGCGGGCATCCTGAACCCCGGCGGCGACTACTACGTCGCGCTGTACGCGCCGGACCCGGTCACCGCGGTCGGACTCGTGGCGGGCGCCGGCGGCGTGCCCGTCATCGCGCATCCCGCCGGGCGCGCGGGCCTGCTTCCGATGCGCCTCATGGAACGGATGCTGGACGCCGGCCTCGCCGGCTTCGAACTGGGGCATCGCGAGAACCGCGACCCCGCCCTCACGACCCTGCGCGAGCTGTGCCGCGAACGCGACCTGATCGTGACCGGCTCGAGCGACTACCACGGCCTGGGCAAGCCCAACCAGCCGGGCGAGAACACGACGACCGACGAGATGGTGTCACGCATCATCGCCACCGCGAACGGAAGCGCCCCCGTCTACCCGTGAGGGTGGACGAGGGCGCTCCGTGACCGCGGAGTCCGCGGGTCAGATCGTGACGATCGGCGCGGCGCCGATCAGCTCAGGGCCTTGGCCTTCAGCGCGTCGTACTCCGCCTGCGTGATCGTGCCGGCGTCGAGCAGACCCTTCGCCTTCGCGATCTCTTCGGCCGGGCTGGCGCCGGAGCCGGCGACGGACTTGATGTAGGCGTCCTGCGCGCTCTGCAGCTCGGAGGCCTCCTTCGCGCTGCGCTTGGCCATGCCGTTCCCGCGCGCGATGAGGTAGACGAGCAGCGTCAGGAAGGGCACGAAGATCAGGAAGATGATCCAGACTGCCTTCCACCAGCCGTTCAGCTTGTGGTCGCGGAACAGGTCGGCGATCACGGCGAACAGCGCGAACAGGTACGCCATGAAGAAGAAGATCCAGAGGAACCACCAGATGATGTCCCAGAAGGAGCCCCAGAAGCCCTGGTACTCATAGCCGGTGGTGACGGCCTCGATGATACGCATCGTGCGCCTTTCGTGAATGCGAGGTAGCGGCGCCCAGCGCGCCGCCTGCGCTCACCCTAGCGCTGTCGCGGCGCCGTATGACGACGCCGCGACAGG
>DATEOM010000198.1:0-4124 GCA_035274105.1 Microbacterium sp. | reverse complement strand
CGCCGCATCCGTGCGAAGAGCGCGGCGTCGGCCGCAAAGTCTTCAGTTCCCATCGTCGTCACCTCTCCATCCGTCTCCCTCGAGTACGGCGCGTAGCTTGGCGAGGCAGCGCTGGCGGGTCGGTCCGATCGATCCGATGGGCATCGCGAGGTCTTCGGCGATGCGGGCATAGTCGGGGCGGTCCTCGAACGCGACGATCCGCAGCAGGCGCTGGCATCGTTCGTTGAGCGTTCCGACCGCCGTCCAGAGGCGACGGGTCTCGTCGTCCTGCGCGGCGGTCTGCTCGGCGGATTCGTGGACCGGAAGGTGCGGTTCGAGCGACTCGGCCTCGGTCGCATCGGCACGCCGATGCTGTTTGCCGACCCGCCACGCCTCGCGGCGCGCGCACATCGTGAGCCACCCCGACACCGCGAGCGGGTCGTTGATGGTCTCGTGACGGCGTACGAGCGTCAGCCAGGTCGTCTGCACGACGTCCTGCGCCAACGAATGATCGAGCCCGTACGCCCTCACGACGTGCCAGAGCGGCGGCGTCATCAGGCGGACGAGTTCGTCCATTGCACGGCTGTCGCCTTCACGCCACCGCACGAAGAGTGCGGCGGCGCGCTCCCATCGCGCCGGCTCCGCGGAGTCGACGGATGGTTCGGCGCCAGCCTGCGTCATAGCGCCCATTCTGTCCACACCATGCCCGAGCGCGATAGTGCGGGTTTGATACACGGATATCGGGCGAAGACCTACGGTTTCGGCCGTCTCCCAGGTCGACCGGGCGGAGACCTAGACTTCGTGCATGACGACCGCGCCGCTGCTCTATGTCTGCGTGCGCCCGCAGCTGGGCGCGGCGGCCGCCGAATACGAGTCCTTCCGCACCGCGATGCACCTCGACGAGAGCCGCCTCGACCACCTCGATCTGGTGCGCGAGCCGCTCCCCGACGACGTCTTCGACCGCTACGCCGGGTTCCTCGTGGGCGGCAGCCCGTTCAACGTCACCGACCCCGAGTCGACCAAGACCGACGCGCAGCGGCGCCTCGAGGCCGGCCTCGCGCGCATCGCCGAGCGCGCAGCGACGGGCGACGGGCCCGCCGCCCTCTTCACCTGCTACGGCATCGGCATCGCCACGCGCACGCTCGGCGGCACCGTGAGCCGCGCCTTCCCCGAAGACACCGGTCCGGTGGCCGTGCATCTCACGAGGCAGGCGTCGGCCGACCCGCTGTTCGGTCGCCTCGCCAACCGGTTCACGGCCCTCACCGCGCACAAGGAGGGAACCGAAAGACTCCCGCCCGGTGCGATCCTGCTGGCGAAGAACGATGGATGCCCCGTCCAGGCGTACCGCGTGGGCGACCGCCTCTACGCGACCCAGTTCCATCCCGAGCCGACCACGAAGGCGTTCACCGAGCGCATGGCGGTGTACCGCGACGACGGCTACTTCGATTCGGCGGACTTCGACGTCATCGCCCGACGCGTGCTCGCAGCATCCGTCACTGAACCCACGCGTCTGCTGCGGGCGTTCGCCGACCGTTTCGCCGCCGCCTGATCACACCTCGGCGTTGCGGGCCGCGGTCAGCGCGCGCGCCGCGGTGCCGATCAGCGCGGTGCCGAGGATCACGGCGGCGACGACGATCGCCGTCACCCCGATCGCGGTGCTCTGCGGCTCCCCCGAGAGCCGGCCGACCGCCAGCCAGCTGAGCCCCCACGCGAGGGCGAGCGCGGGGGCGATACGCCACCGGCTCGCGATCTCGATCCCGAGCCCGATGGCGGCGACGGCGATCAGCACGACGATGCCCCACAGCGTCGCGGAATCCTCCCACTCGGGAGGGCCGATGGTCGTGAGCCAGGCCGTGATGTTCGCGACCGTCGCGAGGGTGACCCAGCCCAGGTGAAGACCGGTGACGCCGTCGACGAGCAGGCGGTCCGCCCAGCCGTCCGCGGGGTCGATGACCGTGCGGTGGAACGTCACCCCGAGCAGGGCGAGCAGCACGATGATCGCGAGCACCGTGAGCGCGAGCGAACCGAACTGCGCCGCCACGAGCCAGAGCCCGTTGAGCGCCATCGTGCCGGCGATGAGGTACCCGAGCGCGCGCTGGCGCTCGTCGCCCCGCTGCCGGGGCAGCGCCTGCCAGACGGTGTAGGCGAACAGTCCGACGTAGATCACGGTCCAGATCGAGAAGGCAGGGCTCGCCGGGGCGAGGTACGAGCCGTCCTCGTCGAGGGCGCCGTCCTGCAGGTCCTGCACGGGCGTGCCGCCGAGCAGGCCGGTGCCGACCATCGCGGCGATGATCATGAAGCAGAAGGCGCTGATGACGATGATCTGCCGGGCGAGGTCCTTGGCGGTCATGCTCACACGGTAGAGCGCGCCCCCTCACCCGGCGAGCGCATTGACATCACCCGCCGAGGCCGATATCGCCCATCACGCGCCGCCGGGCGGGTCGAGCAGCAGGGCGACCCGCTCCGAGAGATACGCCTCGAGCGGCATCAGTCCCCCGGCGGCGCTCCATCTCACGCTGGGCACGCCATCGGCGGAGAACAGCGGGGTGGATGCCTCGCCCCTGTCGACCGCGCCGGGCTGCAGCATCCGCCATCCGATGTGCACGGTCTCGCCCTCTGCGAAGCCGCCGCGGCGTGCGGCGGCGGCGAGCTCGGCGCGGTGCCGCTGCGACTCGGCGGTGTAGCCGCGACGCGCTTCCTGGCGGGCACGGAGGATGTCGCCGGTCGAGAAGACCGCGTCGTCGGTGAGCAGCAGCACGCCGAGGTGCCACGCCGCGCCACGGCGCTCGATGCGGGGCGCGCGGGCGACGCCGAGGAAGCGCTTGGGCACGACCAGCTCGCCGAGGGCCTCCTGGGGCGCATCGGCGAGCCGCGAGCGCGCGGCGTCGAGGAGCTCGAGGGTGCTCACGCCATGTCGTCCAGGAGCGACGGGCTCGCCGTGAGCCGCTCGCCGCGCAGCGCCATGCCGACGAGCGGGAACAGCAGCACCGACAGCATGCCGCCCGCGACGAGCACCGTCTGCTGCGTGGTGTCGAGGATCTTCTCGTCGACGCCGATCTGGGTGACGGCGACGATGATGGGCAGCCCCGTCGCCCCCAGGAGCGCGATCGAGAGTCGCTCGCGACGCGACGACCCCTCGGGGGCCGCGAGGGTGGACGGCAGACCGCGGACCACGAACAGCGCGACGAGCACCACGGGCACGAGCCAGAACAGCACCGGGTCGTCGAGCAGGGACTGCAGGTCGAAAGTGATGCCGGTGTAGATGAAGAAGATCGGCACGAGGAATCCGAAGGCGACGCCCTCGATCTTGCTCTCCACGGCGTGACGGTCGTGCTCGGAGGCGTCCCGCATGAGGAGGCGCCAGATGATGCCGGCGGTGAACGCGCCGAGCAGCATATCGAGGTCGAGGATGACGCTGAGCGCGACGAGGGCCGCGAGGATCACGAACACCACGCGGATCGCGAACTGCCCGGAGGTGTGCAGCGTCGAATTGACGAAGGAGTGCATGGCACCGCGCGGCACGCGGAACGCGAGCCAGAGCGCGATGCCTGCGAACAGCGCGAACAGCGCCAGCACGATGGTGGAGAGCCCCGGTTCGCGCCCGCCGAGGAAGATCGAGATGGCGATGAGGGGTCCGAACTCGCCGACGGCACCGATCGCCGCGACCGCCTTGCCGAACGGGGTGGGCAGCTCGCCGGCGTCCCGCAGGATCGGCAGGAGGGTGCCCAGCGCCGTCGAGCACAGCGCGACGCCGATCACGATGGCGGCCTCGCCGGGCGCGAGCAGCCAGCCGGCGGCGATGCCTGCGGCGAGGCTGATGAGCCATCCGAGCGACGCACGCCGCCCGAGGCGGCCGCGGAACGACCCGAACTCGATCTCGGTGCCGGCGACGAAGAACAGCATCGCCAGGCCGAAGTTGGCCAGCGTGTCGACGAGGGGGCTGGGGCCCGTCCATCCGAGCACCGCGGGACCGATCACGATGCCGAGCACGAGCTCGAATACCACGACCGGCACGCGGACCCAATGGCCGAGCCCTCGCGCCAGCAGGGGTGCGAGCACGGCCATCAGCGGGATGAGCAGAAGCGTCGCGGGCGTCAGACCGTTCACGCGAACAGACTAGCCAGCCGGGTCACCCGGCCGAGACC
>DATEOM010000197.1:0-2334 GCA_035274105.1 Microbacterium sp. | reverse complement strand
CGTCGTGACGGGCATCGTGCAGGAGTTCCAGTTCGGCATGAACTGGTCGTCCTATTCGCGGTTCGTCGGCGACGTGTTCGGCGCCCCGCTCGCCTTCGAGGGCCTCATGGCCTTCTTCTTCGAGGCGACGTTCATCGGCCTGTGGATCTTCGGGTGGGACAAGCTGCCCAAGGCGCTGCACCTCGCGAGCATCTGGATCGCGACGATCGGCGCGTGGTTCTCGGCGTACTTCATCCTCGCCGCGAACGCGTTCATGCAGAACCCGGTCGGCTTCAAGATGGCCGAGGACGGCTCTCGCGCCGAGATGACCGACTTCCTCGCGGTGCTGACGAACCCCGTTGCGCTCGCGGCGCTCCCCCATACGCTCTTCGCCGCGTTCATGATGACCGCGGGCGTGATCGTCTCGATCTCGGCCTGGCACCTGCTGCGCAAGCAGAACGTCGACATGATGCGCTCGTCGCTGAAGTTCGGCCTGTGGGGCCTCATCGCCGCCTTCGCCGGCGTCGCGCTCTCGGGCGATCAGCTGAGCCTCGTGATGGTGGCGACGCAGCCGATGAAGATGGCGGCCGCCGAGGCGACGTTCGACACCGTGTGCGGCGCGGACGCGTCGTTCTCGGTCTTCACGCTCGGCACGCCCGACGGCACGAGCGAGCTCTTCTCGATCCGCGTGCCGTATCTGCTGTCGCTGCTGTCGACGCACTCGCTCGACGGCTGCGTCGAGGGCATCAACGACCTCAACACCCTCTACACGACCGAGCTGTTCCCGCAGTTCGCCGACCAGGTCGACGGCAACTTCGCGCCGATCCTGTGGGTCACCTACTGGTCGTTCCGCTGGATGATCGGCCTCGGCAGCGTCGCCGCGCTCGTCGGGGTCGTCGGCCTCTGGCTCACGCGCAAGAAGGCCAAGCGCGAGGTTCCCGCGTGGGCGTGGCGCCTGGCGATCTGGGCGTGGCCGGCCTCGCTGCTGGCGATCCTCGTGGGCTGGGTCTTCACCGAGATGGGCCGTCAGCCGTGGATCGTGTTCAGCCTCATGCTCACCGAGGACGGCGTCTCTCCCTCGGTCCCCGGATGGACGGTGCTCATCTCTCTCACCGCGTTCACGCTCATCTACGCGGCGCTCGCGGTGGTCGAGTTCGGCCTCATCCTGAAGACGACCAAGAAGGGCCCCGAACCCCTCCCCGAGCCGGGGGCGCCGGACGCGCGCGACCTGGCGGTCGAAGACACCCCGACGACGGTCTACTAAGGGCAGCAGGAGCACATCATGGATCTCGCCTACCTCTGGTTCTGGATCGTCGGCTTCCTCTTCGTCGGTTACTTCGTGCTCGACGGGTTCGACTTCGGCGTCGGCATGTCGCTGCCGTTCCTCGGCAAGAACGACGTCAGCCGCCGCCAGGTGATCAACACCATCGGCCCGGTGTGGGACCTCAATGAGACGTGGGTCATCGTCGCGGGCGCCTGCCTGTTCGCGGCGTTCCCCGAGTGGTACGCCACGCTCTTCAGCGGCTTCTACCTCGCGCTGCTGCTGATCCTGCTCGCGCTCATCCTGCGAGGTGTCTCGTTCGAATACCGTCACCAGCGCGACTCGCTGCTGTGGAAGGCTGGCTTCGACCGGATGATCGTCATCGGCTCAGCCGTGCCGGCCTTCCTGTGGGGTGTCGCCGTCGCCAACATCGTGCAGGGCGTGCCGCTGGACGCCGCCCACGAGTTCACGGGCTCGCTGCTGACGCTGCTCAACCCGTACGGGCTGCTCGGCGGCCTCACCACGCTGCTGCTGTTCTTCACCCACGGCGTGTACTTCGTCGCGCTGAAAACCGACGGCCAGGTCGCCGCCGACGCGCGCCGGCTCGCCGGCCGGGCGGGGCTGCTGACGATCGTGGTCGCCGCCGCCTTCCTGGTGTGGACGGTCGGCATGGCGTACGCCGAGGGCCGCGACTTCGCCCTCGTCACGGCGGTGCTCTCGACGGTGGCCGCGGTGCTCCTCATCGCGTCGTGGCTCACCAACGCCCGGGGCCGCGAGGGCTGGGCGTTCGGGTTCGGGGCCTTCACGATCGTCACCGCGGTGCTCGCGGTGTGGTTCGCCCTGTTCCCCTACGTCATGCCGTCGACCGGCGACCCGGCGGGCTCGCTCACGATCGAGAACGCGTCGAGCACCGACTACACGCTGACGATCATGTCGTGGGCGGCGCTCGTCTTCCTTCCGCTGGTGCTCGCCTACCAGGGCTGGACGTACTGGATCTTCCGCAAGCGCGTCACCCGCTCCCGCATCGAGAAGGCGGCTGCGGCTCCCGCGCACTGACATGTCGGGTGACGGATGCTGCGGCCCGCAGCATCCGT
>DATEOM010000196.1:0-7501 GCA_035274105.1 Microbacterium sp. | reverse complement strand
ACAGGCGGGCTGGTCAGCCACGCCGCGGTCGTCGCGCGCGGCTGGCACCTGCCCGCCGTCGTCGGGGCCAAGGAGATCGTGATCGAGGGTGATGCCGTGAAGGTGGGGGACGACACCCTGCGCGCCGGGGATGTCATCACGATCGACGGCACCACCGGCGAGGTGTGGTCGGGCGCCCACGAGCAGACCGACGGCACATTCGACGCTGAAGCGCTGCTGCACGCCAGGCTGCCCGAGTTCGCACTCCTCGAGGAGTGGGCGGCGACGGCGGGAAGCTGATCTCGTCGGGCGCAGGCGCGCGACGAGAGCACCAAGAGCGGGTCGAGGAGCGAAGGAGCTCGGAGTGACCGAGAACACGACGTCGGCGTCGGTCGACGACTCACAGGCCGGGGGCGACGGTTACCGCGTTCACCAGGCGGCGGCACTCGCTGGCCCGGTCGGAGTGGGCATCACGATGGTTGCCTGGCTGGTCGCCGGCATCCTGTTCGTGCCGTCGGCGGGCTTCGCCTTCGGCCCGGTCGGTGCGGACTGGACCCCGGAGGCGGTGCACGCCTTCTTCTTCGACAACGTCACCGCGTTTCGTGCGGGGGTGACGTTGTCGATCTTCTCGCTGTCGGGCCTGGGCATCCTCGTCGCTGCCATCGGCGTGCAGCTGATTCAGGCGGAAGGACGGCGGCCCGTGCTGTCGTTCGTGCAGATCATCAGCGGCACGCTCACCTGGATGCTCCTCATCGTGCCGATGGTGATCCTGCTGGTCGCCGCGCTACGCCCCGAGCGTGACCTCGAGGTGCTCGTCACCCTCAACGACCTCGCGTGGATCCTGCTCATCCCGCCAGTCGCACCGTTCGTGGTGCAGAACGTCTCGATCGCGCTCGTGATCTTCCGCGACGACGCGGCGGCGCCTGTGCTCCCGCGCTGGGTCGCATGGGCGAACCTGTGGGTCGCGTTCCTCTTCCTTCCGGGCGTCCTGTCGTACTTCTTCCTGTCGGGTCCGTTCGCGTGGCAGGGGGTCTTCTCGTTCTGGCTGGCCCTCTCGGCCTATGCGGTGTGGGCGTTCATCATGGGGTTCGCGTTGCGCACGGCAATCCGGCGGGACGCCGCGTCCGAGGCGGAATCGGTATGACGGTCCGTTCGCGGGAGCTGCCTGTCTTCCTCGACGCCGGCCCGCGTCGTCGCCCGGCGGCTCCCGCATCGGCGTGGGCTGTACCGGTAGAGGGGCGTCGTGTTCCAGGAGAGGCAGGCCTCTGGGTCTTCCTGCTCGGTGACATGACGCTCTTCGGACTCTTCTTCGCGGTCTTCGCCGCGCAGATGTCCGCCCGCCGGGAGGAATGGGCCGCCTCCGCCGGCCTGCTGCACGATGACATCGGCATGGTGAACACCCTGGTGCTGCTCGTCAGCTCCTATCTCATCGCCCGGTCGGTGGCGGCCCGGCATCAGGGCCGCGCACGCCGCGCGCGCACCTTCATGACGGCCGCCGCCTGCCTCGGACTCTGCTTCGCCGGCACCAAGGCGGTCGAATACGCCCTCCTGATCGGCGAGGGGATCTCGCCCGCGCAGAACCTCTTCTTCACTTACTACTTCGCGCTCACCGGCATCCATCTTCTCCATGTCGTGATCGGAGTGGCGGTCCTGCTCGTATGCGCGAGACGGATCGGGGACGTATCGACCGCGATTGTCGAGGGGTCGGCCTCGTACTGGCACATGGTGGATGTGCTGTGGGTGGTGCTGTTCCCGCTGCTCTATTTCATCGGCAGGGTGTGATGACGACGCCGGGCGGGTCACGAGCGCGTTCCAAGGGTGCCGTCGTCGATGGTGCGCTTCTCGGTGTCCTGGTGGTGTTCACGGTCGTCAACTTCGCCGCCGGGGACGCGCATGACAGCGCCCGTGGGTGGTGGATCGCGCTGATCCTCGGCGTCGCTTTCGCCAAGGCGGTGGCGATCGGATGCTGCTACATGGGCCTGGCACGTGCCCCGGTGATGCTTCTGCTGGCGTTCCTCGCGTGGGCCGTGTTGTTCTTCGCGCTGACGGTCATGCTGTCCATCGTCTGATCAAATCGAGAGAGGAATCTGCGATGTCTGAAACGGAGATCTTTCCTCCGGCCCCGGCGGTCGAGCGACTGGCTTGCGCGGTTGCGGTGATGCGCAGAGCTTGCACGAGCGCGGATGTGCTCGCCTCAGTCCCGCGTGCCGTGGTGGAGCTCGGGTTCGAACGCGCCATGGTCTCGCTGGTCGATGACGAGTATTGGCGCCCGCAGGCTGTGCAGATCGCCTCCGACCAGTCCTGGTCCGCCCGCGTTCGTGACACCGCGGCTGAGATGCCGCAGCCTATCGAGTGCACCGCGCCGGAGCGGCGCGTGATCGAGCGAGCGAGCCCGGTGATCGTGCCTCCCCCGCGAGACGTGCACCCCTGGTCGAAAGAGACGTGGGACTTTCGTCACCCGCGTCGCATCACCGCGTACGTCGCTTCCCCGATTGTCAGTGACGGACGGGTCATCGGGATCGTGCACGCGGATCGCGGGACCTCATGCCGTTCCGTCAGCGGCGCCCACGCGTCGTTGCTCTGGACCTTCTGCGGCATGATCGAGCTCGCCTTCAACGCCGCCGAGGCGGAGGAGCGGCTTGGCCGCGTGCAGCAGCACATGAGCGACATGCTTGCGCTCACACGCACTCCGACTTCGATCGTCGCGTTCGATCGGAGCGATGAGTTTCCCGGCGCGCTGCCGAAGGCGCCCATCCCGTCGGCGGCCACGGGCCTGACCAGCCGCGAGAGGCACATCCTCGAGCTCCTGGCGCATGGCATGACCAACGCGCAGATCGCCGAGCAGCTCGTGCTCGCGGAGAGCACCATCAAGGATCACGTCAAGCGGGTCCTCGCCAAGACGCGCAGCCCCAACCGCACGGCGGCGGCGCTGAAGTGGACCAGGGGCGAGATCGCCTGAGGGAGGAATGACTGCGCCCGATCGACCTCGATCGGGCGCAGCCATATGTCACTAACGCTCAGACCTCGAGCACTGTCACGGTGCCAGAACTTCCGTCGACCGACACGAGCGCTCCGTCCGGAATCAGGGATTGTGCCTGGTTCACCGAGACCGCTGCGGGAATGCCGAGCTCGCGAGAGACGATCGCGGCGTGCGAGATCGTGCTGCCCGTCTCGACCACGATCGCACCCGCGGCCAGGAACAGGGTGCCCCAGGACGAGTCGGTGGTGCGTGCGATGAGCACGTCGTCGGGTTCGACCTCGATGTCGTCGTCGATCGAGTCGATGATCTTCGCGCGACCGGTGTGCGTCCCCGGTGATACACCAAGACCTTGCAGGACGTCGCCCACCTGGGCCGGCCGCAACGCGGCCGCGTCCTTCGTGAAATCGCCCTTGCTCGGATACACGCCGTTGACGATGAACGGCGGCGTGCTGGCCTCGAGGTCTGCCAAGGCTGCCCGTCGCTCCCGGATCGCGTCGATGTAGGCCGACGGGTTCGCGAGGAAATCGTCGACCTCGGAGTCGAGGAGCATGAGCACGTCCACCCAGTCGGTGAGGACGCCCGCTGCGACGTAGCGCTCGCCGAGAGCCTTGAACGTCTGACGGATGGCGTTCATCAGCCGGGTGCACTGGACCTTGGAGCCCTCGCGGGCGGGCATGATCGCGGGCGCGACGGCAGCGGCAGCCTGGAAGGTGCCCTGTGCGGTGGGATCCACCGAGAGGGCGGCGGCGATGGCAGCGACCGCTTCTTCGCGCGCCCGCTGTGACGACTCGGTGCGCGACTTGGGCGAGGCCGAGTCGGGGGAGCGACGCGCGGCGTCGATCATCTGCAGGACGATGCGTGGTTCGGACGCGTACGTCGGGGAGCGAAGCTCCCACACGGACGGTCCGATGAAGCCCCACGCCGCGATGAAGTCCTCGAACGCTTCGATGAATCGGGCAGCCTCGGCGTCGCTGTGCGCGCGCAGCCGGGCGACCAGACCATCGAGCCCGGCGTCGAACGCCTCCGACAGCAAGGGCGAGTTGCGTACGACGCGCGAGATCTCCCACAGCGCGAACGACTGCTTCGCGGAGTCCGCGTCACCCTCACCGGCGAGTACTGCGGCAACCTTGTCGCCGAGGCCCACGGCGGCGGCGCTGCCGGCGATCGTGCCGCTGACGATGTTCGCGGCGAAGGTATTCACCATGTGCTGGCGGAACGGGCCCCTCAGCCGGCGGGTCAGGTCGCGCGCGTAGGCGACGAGCTCGACGTTCGACAGCGATGCGAGATCGGGCGCCGCGGCAAGCGTCTCGTCGATCGACGCCCGGTCCGCCTGGTTGGGGTCGGGGGCGGGGGCGAATAGGGAAGCCATCCATGCTCCGGTCGCCGCCGTGCGCTCCTCGTTCTCGTCGTCGGGGTGGGCGACGTAGGCAGGCACGTCGGGGTTGGCCCCGAAGAACGACTGGTCGATGGCATCGGTCGAGAAGCCGGGCGCGCGCACACCGAGCACGCGGTTGATCGAGAGGTTCATATAGATGTACCCGCCGAAGGAGGCCACGCACTGATCGCCTCCGAGTTCTTCGGGGCCGAAGTCGTCACGGCTGAACGTGCCCATCTGGATGAGAGCGTCGCGGAAGCCGCCCTCGAGGGCGTGCAGGCCCACGAGGCTCCAGTTCAGCGGGCTCGACGGTTCGATGAAAACCTCGCCGGAGTTGGCGCGCGTGTACATCGGGTAGCGCGGGCTGATGGCGTCGTCGCTCGGCAGAAGCTTCGTCGTCTGTACCGCTGTCAGTGTGCTCATGTGGCGGTCTCCCTTGATCGCAGAGGCGGGTGATCCCGGGTGCGTTCCCGGGGCTCTGTTCTGAATCTAGACACGAGACCTCGCGCCCGCGCCCCCGCGGCGAATGATCCCTCCGATTCTCCTGCGAAAGGAGGGAGGGTCATCCCCCTTTGGTAGGGGTGCGTGGAAGCACGCATGTCAGTGGTTTGGATCGATGGCCGATCGAGGGGAAAGTGGGAGCAAGCCAGAAGGGATGATCATGATCACTGACGAAGATGTCGAGTTCCACACTCCCAGCCCCGATCCGATGTGGGCGGAGACCAACTATTTCGGCTTCGAGATTCCCGAGGCGGGAGCCCATATCGGGCTGTACTCACTGTTCCGGCCGAATCTCGGGATTGTGAACTCCGCGATCTTCGCGAACTCGCGATACGTGCCGGCGCAGACCCAGATCGACTACTGGGATCACCGTGCATACCTGCCGATGGGTGACAGCAAGCTCTCGCACTTCGCACTTCCGAACGGGCTCGAGGTGAAGAACCTCGACCCGAACCGGCTGTGGGAGATCCGGTTCGACAACGAGTGGTTGAAGATCGACGTCGAGTATCGCGGACTCATGTCGCCGTACGACATCCACGACCCGAGCATGGACCCCTTGGCTCGCGACCACGGCAGCGATCTGGCTTCGGCTGACCTGTGGAAGGGCGGGCATTTCGACATGACCGGATCCGTCCAGGGCGTCGTTGAACTGCTCGGGCGACGGTACGACGTTGACTGGTTCCTCACGATGGACCACAGTTGGGGTGTGCGCCAGGAGCACCAGCCGGGAACGATGACCTGGTTGCAAGCGCACTTCCACCGCGATCTCGCCGTGCACGCCATCTTCCAGTTCGACCCGACCGTCCCCCTCTCGCAGCCTCTCGACCTCACGATCAGCCACTCCTACGTCATGGACAAGGGCGAGGCGGTGGGTGTGAAAGCGGGCACCGGGCGCACGGTCCGCGATGGGCTGGCACAGCGTGAACTCGAGATCGAGCTCGTCGACGTGCGCGACCGCGTGTGGCGTCTGCGAGGTACGGCGAAGACCGGATTCCCCGCCGAGTACTGGCCCGGCTCATCGTCGCCGATGGCGCTCCTGGAATGGACCCTGGACGGGCAGACCGGGTACGGCACGACGACGGACTTCTACGACTACAGTCACTACACGGGTCTTTACGCCGGGCAGTCGCAGCTCGCGACCGTGGGCTGAGCGTAATTCGTGGGCGGGTGACCACGCCCGCCCACGGAACGGCCACGACAGCGATAAAATCCATTGTCGCGGCGTCACAGGCGTTCCCGCGTCGGAAAGGGGCGGAATGTCGTCTTCTGATGCACGCGACGAGCCACGCGAGCAGATCGTGCTCTCGACGATGAAGGTTCCGCGAGCGTCCCAGATGCTCGCAGATCAGCTCGCCGAGCACATCCTGAGCGGCGAGTTCGCCGAAGGGTCCGGTCTGCCGCCGGAGCGAGTGCTCGTCGAGCAGACGGGGCTGAGCCGCACGACGGTGCGCGAGGCGTTGCGGATCCTCGAGGTCAAGGGTCTCATCCGCGTCCGCCCTGGCCGCGCCGGCGGGGCGTTCATCCAGCGCCCGGGCGAGCAGGCTATGGCGAACACCGTGGAAGACATCATTCTCGGGCGGGAGATCACCCGCGCCGCCCTCCTGGATGCGCGGCGAGCGATCGAGCCCTTCTGCGCACGACTGGCCGCTCGCTCCCGCACGGCCGACCAGCTTGACGACCTCGTGTCGCTGGTGGACTCCGTGGACGGCGATTGGCATGTGGCGGTCGCTCGAGCCAGTAACAATCTGCTGCTGGCAGGGCTCATGGTGGCACTGACCGAGGGGATCCACGCGGCCACGGATCAGGACCTCGTCGACTCCGGCGCACTGGAGCGCGCGCGAGACTCGCATCAGGCTGTCACGGAGGCCATCGACCGACGCGACGAGGAGGGCGCGGAGCTCGCAATGGAACTCCACGCCCAGGTGTTCTCGAAGCAGGACGAGCGGATCGTGCTGCGTGCCCCCGGTCGCTCTCCGCGAGGGTGACCGGAGGCTGCCATCACGCGGTCGGCTGAAGCGCTCTCCTCGCCTGGACCAGGTCCCGCTTGAAGCGCGCCGCGCGCGTCTTCATGCCGATCAGCAGCACTCCCACCGGCTCGCCGTCGCGGGTGTAGCGGATCGCCGCCTCGTCCGTGAGATCGCCGTCGATGACCTCGATGCTGTCGGCGAGGCCGAGCTGTCCGTACGAGGTGAGGCGCACGTCGCCCTGGTCAGACCAGAACCACGGAAGGATGCTGGCTGGGTCGGGTTCGTTGTCGGCCAGTCCGAGGTCGAACATCAGCGTCGCGCTGGCGAAGACGGCCGTGTCCACCGCGGTCTGCCAGTGCTCGATCCGCAGGGCGGGTGCCGCGAACAACGGGTTCGCGAAACGCGCGACATCGCCGACGACGACCACACCAGGTCGACCACCCGCGCGGAGGTGCTCGTCGGTGAGCACGCCGTTCTGCAGATCGAGGTCGTTGCCCTCGAGCCATCCGGTGTTCGAGACACTACCGACTGTCTCGAGCAGCAGGTCCGCCGGCAGCCTCGTGCCGTCGGTGAGCACCACGCCTTCGACCCTTCCGTCGCCGTACGTCTCAGTGAGCGACTGCCCCAGGTGGAAGGTGATTCCCGCGGCCTCGTGGCGGCGGCGGATCTCTTCGCCCACCTCCTTGCCGAGCGCAAGGA
>DATEOM010000195.1:0-4804 GCA_035274105.1 Microbacterium sp. | reverse complement strand
CATCCGTATGCCGGAGCGTGGTGGCCCGCAGGGCACGGACTCGGCTACGAGCACCTCTTCACGCACCAGGCCGTCGACTTCGTGCGCGCGGTCGCCGGCGAGATCCCGGTGTCGCCGAGCTTCGCCGACGCGACGCAGGTGCAGCGCGTGCTCGCCGCCGTCGAGCGGAGCGCCGCCCACGACAGCATCCTCACCAGTCTGACCGCACCCGAAGAAGGGACTCCCGCATGACCCGCACCGCCCTCGTCGTCCGCGGCGGATGGGACGGCCACCATCCGATCGAGGCGACCGACCTGTTTCTGCCGTTCCTGCGCGAGAGCGGGTTCGACGTGACCGTCGAAGGCGACCCCGAGGTGTACGCCGACGTCGACCGCATGGCCGAGGTCGACCTCGTGCTGCAGTCCGTCACGATGTCGCAGGCGTCGCACGAGGCGATCCGGGGGCTCCGCGACGCCGTCGCCGCCGGCACCGGCCTTGCGGGATGGCACGGCGGCATCGCCGACTCGTTCCGCGCGAGCTCGGACTACCTGCAGCTCGTCGGCGGTCAGTTCGCGACGCACCCGTCGAAGCATCCCGACGAGGTGCACGGCGACCAGGCCGACAACTGCCTCGACTACACGGTCGAGATCACCGAGCTCGGCCGCAGGCACGACATCATGGCCGGCCTCGACGACTTCACGCTGACCACCGAGCAGTACTGGGTGCTGCACGACGACCTCATCGACGTGCTCGCGACCACCACGCACCCGGTGCAGCCGTATCACCCCTGGCACCGGCCGGTCGTCTCGCCCGCGGTGTGGACGCGCGACTGGGGCCAGGGCCGCGTCTTCGTCTCGACGCCGGGGCACAGCCTCGACGTGCTGCAGGACGACAACGTCCGCACGATCATCGAGCGGGGGCTGCTGTGGGCCGCGCGGTGACCGACATCGGCATCGTCGGACTCGGCGTCATCTCGCGTCAGTACCTCGACACGCTGCTCCCGGCATCACGTGTGCGCATCGCGGCCGTCGCCGACCTCGACGTCGCGCGCGCCGAGGCGGCGGCAGAGGGCATCCCCGGGTGCCGCGCGCTCACGACCTCCGAGCTGCTCGAGGATCGCAGCATCCACACCCTCCTGAACCTCACGATCCCCGCGGCGCACGCGGAGGTGGCGCTCGCCGCCATCGCGCACGGCAAGGACGTCTACGGCGAGAAGCCGCTCGCGGCGACCTTCGCGGACGCGGCGCGGATCATGGATGCTGCGACCGCCGCGGGCGTCCGGGCCGGGGGTGCGCCCGACACGGTGCTCGGGACCGGCGTGCAGACCGCCCGCGCCGCGATCGACGGCGGGCGCATCGGGCGCCCCGTGTCGGCGTCGGCGATGTGGATCTCGGCGGGCCACGAGTCGTGGCATCCGCAGCCCGACTTCTACTACCGCGAGGGCGGCGGGCCGCTGCTCGACATGGGGCCGTACTACGTCACGTCGCTCGTGCAGCTGCTCGGGCCCGTCACCGCGGTTTCGGGCGCGTCATCGCGGTCGCGCGACGAGCGGGTGATCGGCTCCGGCCCGCGGGTGGGGGAGAGCGTGCCGGTCGAGGTCGACACGCACCTCACGGGCATCCTGCATCACGCGTCGGGTGCGATCTCGACCGTGACCATGAGCTTCGACGGCGTGCGTTCGACGGCGGCGCCGATCGAGGTGCACGGCGTCGACGGGTCGCTCATCGTGCCCGATCCGAACAACTTCGCGGGAGACGTGCAGCTGCACGCGCGGGGCGGCTCGTGGGAGACCCTCGAGCCCTCCGCCGGGTACGTCGACGCCGGGCGCGGCATCGGGCTGCTGGACCTGGTCGCGGGCGACGGGCGCGCGAGCGGGGCGATGGCCCTGCACGTGCTCGAGATCATGACCGCGCTCGCCGCGTCCGCAGCCTCGGGCGTCCGCCAGTCGCTGACGACGACGGTGGAGCGCCCTTCGCTCGTTCCGCTCACCCCCGCGCAGCTCTGGCGGGGTCGCTGACGGCGAGCCTGCTCACCTGTCACGAAGTGCTGCCCAGGGCGGCATCTCGTGACAGGTGAGCAGAAGAGGTGCTTCTTGTTCAGCGGGGGTCGGGGACCAGGGCCGCGACCGTCGCGGTCGCCACTCGAGGCGCATCGGCCGTGACCGGGCGAACGGGGCCCACGAGCTCGATCCGGGCCTCGGTGTCGCGGTCAGCGCAGGATCCACCGACCCACAGGTCCACCGCACCGGGCTCGACGATGCGACGACCGTCGCGTCCGGTGAAGGCGAGCCGCGAGGTCGGCACCGAGAACGTGACGGTCGCCGACTCGCCCGGCTCCAGTGTGACGCGCCGATACGCGAGCAGCTGTGCCACGGGGCGGGTGACCGAGCCGACGAGGTCCCGCGCGTACAGCTGCACGACATCGGTGCCCGCGCGGTCGCCCACGTTCGACAGACGCACCTGTGCGGTGATCGTGCCGTCGGTGGCGGCATCCGTCGCCGTGAGATCCTCTCGGGCGAACGACGTGTACGTCAGCCCGAAGCCGAACGGCCGCGCCGGCGCGTTGTCGGCGCTCGTGATCTCGGTGGGGCCGCCGAGCACCGGGTGCAGGTACGTGTAGGGCTGAGCGCCCGCCGACCGAGGAAGCGAGACCGGCAGCCGGCCGGAAGGGGCGGCTGCGCCCGAGATGATGCGTGCGATCGCGGGTCCGCCCTCCTCTCCGGGGAAGAAGGCCTGCAGCACCGCGGCGGCGGCCGTGGGGCCGTCGAGCATCCAGCCGATCGCGTACGGGCGTCCGGAGACGACCACGACGACGGTGGGTGTGCCAGTTGCGACCACGGCCTCTACGAGCCGTCGCTGCACACCGGGCAGCTCCAGGTCGTCCACGTCATTGCCCTCGCCGACCGTGCCTCGCCCGAAAAGGCCGGCGCGGTCGCCCACGACCACGATCGCGACCTCGGCATCCGCCGCCGCACGGGCGGCGGCCGCGATGCCGCGCTCGTCGTCGCCCTCGACCTCGCAGCCGCGTTCGAGCGCGATCTCCGCGTCGCGGAACTCCGCGCGCAGAGCCTCGGCGACCGTGGGGATCTCGAAGCCCAGCGGCGTGCCGGGGTGGTGCGCGAGCACATGATTGGCGAACGAGTAGCAGCCCATCAGCGACTCCGCGGCGTCGGCGTTGGGGCCGATGAGGGCGATCGTCCGCGGCGTCCCCAGCGGGAGCACCCCGTCGTTTCCGAGCAGGACGACCGACTCCTCGGCGGTCCTCCGGGCGAGATCGCGAAGCTCCGGGCCGTCGAGGTCGACATTCGTCGGCGGAGACGAGAAGTCCTCGTCGAGCAGGCCCAGGTCCTCCTTCTGCGAGAGCACGCGCAGCACCGCGCGGTCGACATCGGCGCGCCCCTGGGCGTTCGTGTCGAGGAGGGCCCGCAGGGGTGCGACGAACGCGTCACCGGTCGGCAGCTCGACATCGATCCCGGCGCGCAGCGCGAGCAGCGCGGCCTCGCCGAGATCGCCCGCGACCGCGTGCAGGGCGTGGAGGAAGGCGACGGAGAAGTAGTCCGCCACGACGGTGCCGTCGAATCCCCACTCCTCGCGAAGGAGTCCGGTGAGCAGCTCGGGGTTCGAGGCGACGGGGACGCCGTCGATCTCGGCGTACGAGTTCATCACCGACCGCACTCCGCCGTCGCGGACCGCCATCTCGAACGGCGGGAGCACGATGTCCTGCAGCCGTCGGCGTCCCATGTGCACGGGCGCGTGGTTGCGGCCCGCCTGCGACGCGGAGTAGCCCGCGAAGTGCTTCAGGGTGGCGTGGACGCCGGCCGACTGCAGTCCCTTCACGTATGCGGTGCCGATCGTGCCGACGACGTAAGGATCCTCCGCGATGCACTCGTCGACACGACCCCATCGGGGGTCCATGACGACGTCGAGGACCGGCGCGAGGCCCTGGTGGATTCCGAGCGCCGCCATGGAGCGGCCGATCGCGGCCCCGAGCTCCTCGGTGAGGTCCGGGTCGAAGGCCGCGCCCCAGGCCAGCGGCGTCGGGAAGGTCGCGGCTTTGAACGCGGCCAGCCCGGTGAGGCACTCCTCGTGCACGATGGCGGGGATGCCGAGACGTGTCTGCTCGCGCAGGCGCCGTTGCTCTGCCCACAGCCACTCGGCTCGGGCGACGGGGTCCACCGGCCGCGTGCCGTAGACCCGGGTGAGGTGCCCGATGCCGTGGGCGGTGGCGTCCTCGTACCGCGTCGACGTCACCATCTCGCCGGCCATCGGCGCGACGACCTCGTCTCCCTGGTCGACCCAGTAGCCGACGAGCTGTGCCAGCTTCTCGTCGAGGGACATCCGGGCGTGCAGGGCGAGCACGCGCTCCGAGACGGCGCGCAGTTCGTTGTCGTTCATCCCTTGACCGCTCCCGTCAGACCGCCGACGATGCGTCGCTCGAACAGGCTGAAGAATGCCAGCGCGGGGATCATCGACAGCGAGGTGAACGCGAGCACCTTCGCGGTGTCGACCGAGTACTGCGACGAGAACGCCTGCACGCCCAGGGGGAGCGTGAAGTTCGCGTTGTCGTTGAGGAGGTACAGCGGCAGCAGGTAGCTGTTCCAGCTGCCGATGAACGCGAGGATGCCGACCGTGATCACCCCGGGCACCGCGAGCGGGACCACCATGCGCCAGAAGAAGCCGAGCCGGCTGCAGCCGTCGATGAAGGCCGCTTCCTGGATCTCGTCGGGGATGGCCCGCAGGAACGGCACCAGGATGATGATCGTCGTCGGCAGGGCGAAGGCGATCTGCGGGAGGACGACGCCGGCCAGCGTGTTGATCAGTCCCAT
>DATEOM010000194.1:0-6055 GCA_035274105.1 Microbacterium sp. | reverse complement strand
AGACCGACCCACTCCTCGCCGCTCACGCCGAGCAGGTCGCGCAGCAGCACCGGCGACCGCCCGATGAGGATGCCCGCGCTCGCATCGGCGACGCCGGAGAACGGCCCGACCACGAGGCTCGCACCGCGCTCGACCGCCGCGCGGAGGGCGGCCGCAGCATCCATCTCGATGATGTACGTGTGCGGCACGAGCACCGTCGCATACGCCGACAGGTCGGCGCCCGGACGCACGAGGTCGACCGCGATCCCGCGGCGCCACAGCGCACGGTGCCACCGCTGCACCTGCTCGAGCGTGTCGAGTCGCTCGGTCGGACGGCCGGGTTCGCCGGCGGCCCAGCGCGACGGCCAGTCGAAGAGGAGGGCGACGGATGCTGCGACCCGACCGCCCACGACCGGCCGCAGCTTCTGCAGCTCGGCGCCGAGGGCGCACGTGGTCTCGAACACCTCGGTGTCGGCGCCGGCGTGCGGCAGCATCGCCGAGTGGAAGCGCTCGGCACCGGTGCGCGCCTGACGCCATTGGAAGAAGCAGATCGCGTCGGCGCCGCGCGCGACCGCCTGCAGAGAGTCGAGTCGGGCGCGGTCGCGGTTCTTTGGCAGGTTGTGGGGACGCCACGAGGTCGCGCTGACGGCCTGTTCCATGAGGACCCACGGCCGGCCGCCGCCGAGCGAGCGCATGAGGTCCTGCACGAGCGCGATGTCGCTCGGCGACGTGGCGGACGCGTGGTCGGGGTACTGGTCGTCGGCGACGACGTCGACGTCAGCGGCCCACTCCCACAGGTCGGTGAGCGGCTCGAAGCCCATGAAGTTCGTGGTGACCGGCTGGGTGGCACCCGTCGCGCGGATGGCGTCGCGCTGCTCGGCGAACACGCGCTGCAGCGCCCCCGACGTGTACCGGCGGAAGTCGAGCGACTGCGCGGGGTTCACGAGATAGGGCATGCGCCGCGGCGGCACGATCTCGCCGAAGTCGCGGTAGCGCTGCGACCACACGACGGTTCCCCACGCGTCGTTGAGCGCGTCGATCGTGCCGTAGCGCTCGCGCAGCCACAGCCGGAACTCGCGCGCCGCCTCATCGCCGAAGTCGATCTGCCCGAACTCGTTGCCGACGTGCCACATTCGCACCGCGGGGTGCGCGGCATAGCGCTCGGCGAGCGCGGTCGCGATAGCGAGGGCGCTCTCGCGGTACACGCGCGATGCCGGCGTGAACTGGTTGCGCGACCCGGCCGCGAGGCGCACGCCGTCCGGGTTCACCGGAAGCGTCTCGGGATGAAGGATGCCGAGCCACGGCGGCGGCGAGGCGGTCGGGGTCGCGAGGTCCACGGCGATGCCGTGCGCGTGCAGCAGGTCGAGCACCTCGTCGAGCCACGCGAAGTCGTACTCCCCCGGCGACGGCTCGAGGCGCGCCCAGCTGAAGACGCCGACCGTCACGAGGTTGACTCCGGCACGGACCATGAGCTCGGCATCCTCCCGCCAGACGTCGCTCGGCCACTGCTCGGGGTTGTAGTCACCGCCGAAGCAGAGGCCGAGGTCGCGGGTGATCTCGGAGAACGCGTCGACGCGGCGCGGGTCGGGCGTGGTGGCCATGGAGCGGGGAACCTCTTCGCTGAGTTTCGATCGTGCGGTCATGGGATTGCGGGCATGAAGAGCGTCGAACTTTCGAAGCGCTTCAACACTGAGAAGGTATACTACGACTGTGACGATGTCCACGCACCGCGATGACGCGACCCCGCAGCCGGATCCGGCCGCTGAGCTTGCCGAAGGGCTCCACGTACTGCGCGCCTCGACACCGGCGTCGCGCTGGCTCGAGGCGTACCCGGTCGGCAACGGGGCACGGGGTGCCATGTGCGCGGGGCGCGCCGGCGGCGAGCGGCTGTGGCTGAACGACATCACGGCGTGGTCGGGCCACGCCGGCGCCGATCCCCTCGCCGGCGTCGCGACCCGCGGGCGGGAGGCACTCGACGCGGTGCGCACCGCGATCGACGCCGACGACATCGACGCCGCCGAAGAGCTCCTGCAGCGCATGCAGGCGCCGTGGGTGCAGGCGTACCTGCCGCTCGGCTGGGTCGACCTGACGGTGGGGACGGATGCTGCGCCCCCGGCGTCGCAGCCGGGTCCGGGGCGTTTCGACTCGGTCGCTGGCGCTCCCTCGCTCAACGAGCGAGATTCTTCTCCGCTCGTTGAGCGACCGAGGAACGAGGGAGTCGAAACGTCGTGGGTCTCGGCGCGACGCCTCGATCTCGCCACCGGCGTCGCGACGCACGAGTACGCCGTCGACGGCGTCGACGTGCGCCACCGCACGTGGGCGGATCTCGTGACCGGCGCTGTCATGCACGAGATCACGGCGAGCGGACCCGTGCGCGTGCGCCTCGAGGTCGGGTCGCTCCTGCGCCCGCGCTCGGCGCCGCGATCGGCGGGCGGCGACCTCGCCACCGAGTGGTGGCTGCCGGTCGACGTCGCGCCCGGTCACGAGAGCCCCGCCGAGCCCATCCGCTACGACGAGGAGCACGGCCGGCACGGCGCGATCGTGGTGCAGGCCCGTGGCGCCTCCGAGGTGATCAACGGGGGGCTCGTCGCCGCCACCGCGACGACGCACCTCTTCGCGATCGCGACCGCCACGGCGCCGTCGCTGCCCGGCGAGCCCGCCGATGCCCGCGACGCGGAGGGGCACGCGGCGGCCGTGTTGCGCGGCATCCATGGATCCTTCGACGTCCACGCGACCGCCGCCGACCTGCTCGCCGCCCACGAAGCCGCGCACCGTGAGCTCTTCGCGCGTTGCGTGCTCGAACTCCCGGCAGCGCACGACGTCGCGGCACTCGACACGGTGGCTCGCGTGGAGCGCGCACAGGAGCACGACGACCCGGCGCTCGCCGCGCTGATGTTCCACTACGGCCGCTATCTGCTCATCGCGTCATCGCAGCCCGGCGGGCTGCCCGTCACCCTGCAGGGGCTGTGGAACGCCGAGCTTCCGGGCCCGTGGTCGAGCGCGTACACCCTCAACATCAACACCCAGATGGCGTACTGGCCCGCCGAGACGACGAACCTCCCCGAGTGCCACGAGCCGCTGCTGCGGTTCACCCGGCGGCTCTCCGAGACCACCGGAGCCGTGGTCGCCCGCGAGCTCTACGGCGCGGACGGCTGGGTCGCGCACCACAACTCGGACGCCTGGGCGTTCGCCGCACCCGTCGGCGCCGGCCACGGCGACCCTGCCTGGGCGAACTGGTCGCTCGGCGGCGTATGGCTCGCGCTGCACCTGTGGGAGCACTACGCGTTCGGCGGCGACCGCTCGTACCTGCGCGACGAGGCCTGGCCGGTGCTCGCGTCGGCCGCGGCATTCGCCGTGTCGTGGATCCAGACCGACGGCGAGCACGCGTGGACGAGCCCGTCCACCTCGCCCGAGAACCACTACCTCGACGCCGAGGGCCGCGAACGCGGCGTCGCGGTCTCGGCCACGATGGACGTCGCCCTGCTCCGAGAGCTCGCCGCGGTGTGCCGCACCGCCGCGGCGCTGCTCGACCTCGACGAGCCGTGGCTCGCTGAGCTGACCGCGCTCACCGATGCCCTCCCCGACCCGCAGGTGTCGGCACGCGGCGACCTGCTCGAGTGGGACCGCGAGCGCGCCGAGGCCGAGCCCGAGCACCGCCACCTCTCGCACCTCGTCGGCTTGTTCCCGCTGGCGCAGATCACCCCGCACGCGACGCCCGGCCTCGCGCGCGCAGCATCCGAGTCCATCCGTCTGCGCGGTCCCGAATCGACCGGCTGGGCCCTTGCGTGGCGTGCCGCGATGCAGGCGCGCCTGGGCGACGGGGCGGCCGTGCACGCGCAGCTGCGGCTCGCGCTGCGTCCGGCCGAGGAGAGCTCCGACGCCCACCGCGGCGGCGTCTACCCCAACCTCTTCAGCGCGCACCCGCCGTACCAGATCGACGGCAACCTCGGTGTGACCGCGGCGATCGCCGAGGCCCTCGTCCAGTCGTTCGACGAGCCCACCTCAGACGATGAGTCCGGGTTTGGGGCGCGTTCTCTCCGTTGGGGCGCAGAATCTGCGCCCCAACGGAGAGAATCCGCCCCGAACCCGGGTGACGCCGAGCCCATGCGTGTCACGCTGCGACTGCTGCCCGCGCTGCCTCCGGCGTGGCCGGACGGCCGGGTGCGCGGCATCCGTTCCCGGGGAGATGTGTCGGTCGACCTCGAGTGGGCCGGCGGAGAACTCGTGCGGGCGCGGCTTCGCGCGGGCGCGCGAGCGGTCATGATGAGTGTGCACGGGCCGGACGGTCCGATCGGAACGTACGAGCTCGCACCCGGAACCACACGGGTGGTCGAAGGCGGAGAACAGGGGATCTCATGGTGACGATCGCGGACGTCGCACAGAAGGCGGGCGTGTCGATCTCGACGGTGTCGTACGTCATGAGCGGCAAGCGGGCCATCTCACAGGAGACGCGCGATCGCGTCGAGAAGGCGATCGACAGCCTCGGTTTCAGCCCCCACGCGGGCGCGCGCTCGCTGGCTTCCCGCTCGACCAACGTCATCGGCCTGCAGGCGCCGCTGCGCACCGGCGTCGACGTGCACGTGGTGATGCAGATCGTCACGGGCGTCGTCACCCAGGCGCGCCAGCACGGGTACGACATCCTGCTGCTCGCGAGCGACGACTCCAAGGCGCTGCAGCGCGCGGCGAAGGGATCGATGGTCGACGCGCTGCTGGTGATGGATGTCGAGTCCGACGACCCGCGCATCGACACGCTGTCCGGGCTCGGGCATCCGAGCGTGCTCATCGGGCTTCCCGAGGGCCGGCGTGCGGTGCCCTGCGTGGACTTCGACTTCGAGGCCGCCGGCTGGCTGGCCGTCGACCGGCTCGTCGCGCTCGGGCATCAGCGCATCGCGCTCATCGGCTCGCCGCCCGAAGTGATGTCGCGCCACACCTCGTACGCCGACCGGCTCGCGCGCGGCTTCCTCGCGGCGTGCGAGGCGAACGGCGTCGACGGCACCGTGCACGCGTGCCCGAGTTCGGCCGAGTCCATCGCCACGGTCGACGCCGTGATGACGGACGACCCGGGCATCACCGGCTTCTTCGTGCACAACGAGGGCGCCCTCCCCCACGTCGCGACGACGATCGCCCAGCGCGGCCGCCGGCGCGGCGACGAGCCCGCGATCGTCGCACTGTGCCCCGACGACGTGGCCCGCTCGGTGCCGGGACTCGCCGACAGCATCGCGGTGCCCGCCGAGGCGATCGGCGCGGCGGCGACCGACATGATCTGCGAGATCCTCTCGAGCGGCGCGAAGCCCGCCGTGCGGCTGCTGCCGCCGGCGCTCACCGGCGCGGCCACGCCGTGACAACGGCATGAGGATCGATCCCGACAGCCGCGCCCTCGGCGGTTTCTCCACGTTCCTGACGTTCGTCGGGCTCAACCTGCTCTACCTCCTCGTGTGCCTGCCGCTCGTCACGATCGGCGCCGCGACGAGCGCGCTGTACGAGGTCGCGATCCGCTACTCCGACGACGAGAGCGGGCGCCCGCTCAAGGACTTCTTCCCCGCGTTCCGCGCGAACTTCGGCCGCGCGACGCTGCTGATGCTGTGCCTGCTGCTGCCCGCCGTGCTGCTCGGCTTCTCGAGCGTGTTCTGGTTCGCGCACCCCGCGCTCTTCGCCGGAGTCGCCGGGATCGCGGCGGTGATCGGCGCGATCTACCTCTTCGCCGCGTTCCTCTACGCGATGGCGCAGGTCGCGTACCTCACGGGCCCCGTGCGCCAGACGCTCAAGAACGCGCTCCTGCTCCCGGCGGCCGAGCCGGTGCGCACACTCGGCGTGCTCATCATCCCCGTGACGTTCGTGGCGCTCACGATCCTGTTCCCGCTTGTCGCGATCCCCGTGGCGACGATCGGCTTCTCCGTCGGCGCCTACGCCACCGCGTTCCTCTTCCGCAGCGTCTTCGCCCGTCACGAGGCCTGACCCCTTCGGGCTCTGGCGGTGACGGATGCCGCGGCCCGCAGCATCCGTCCCCCCACTCCGCCGCTCGTTCGCGCCGTTCGCGGGCTTCGCGGGCTTCGCGGGCTTCGCGGGCTTCGCGGGC
>DATEOM010000193.1:0-2495 GCA_035274105.1 Microbacterium sp. | reverse complement strand
GGCGGTGCGCAGCGTGGTCATCGAGGAGGCGGTCGGCATCGCGGCCGGCGTGTACATCTCGGACCACAGCCACGGCTTCGACCGTGTCGACGTGCCGATCCGCGACCAGCCGCTGACCGAGCCCCGCCCGGTGCGGATCGGGCGCGGCGCGTGGCTCGGCCAGAACGTCGTGGTGATGCCGGGCGTCACGATCGGCGAGCAGGCGGTCATCGGGGCGAACGCGGTCGTCACCCGCGACATCCCTCCGCGCACGGTCGCCGTCGGCGCCCCCGCGCGCGTCGTGAGAGAGCTGGTGCCGGGTTGACCGAGACGGAGCCGCGCGTCCACCGCAGGGTGGCCGGAAGCACAGCCGAAGGCACCGACGACTTCGTGTTCACCTTCTCGTTCGAGACGTACGCGGACGCGGTCCGCCGCGGCATGATGCGTCCGCCGGACCGCATCGTCTCGAGCCTCATGCGCAGCCCGAACGTCGGCCGCATGGTCGTCGCGAACCCGTTCCGGTGGCTGCCCCGCGTGACGATGTCGCCGGTGCTCGACCGCGACGCCCGGTTTCCGGCATCCGATCGCATCTGGCTCCACTCGCCCGCCCGCCGCCGCCGTGCCGACCGCCTCGACCCGGCGGAGGTCGCCGCCGAGTACGCGGCGTACGACGCGTCGCTCCGGCGCGAGGTGCAGCGCCGCGAGCTCACCGACCCGGTGGCGCTCACGTGCAACCCGCTCGTCGCGGGCTTCTCGCCCTTCGACTGGGCGCGGCAGGTCACGTTCTTCGCGCGCGACGACTGGCTGAGCTCGCCGGGGCGCAGCGAATACTGGCCGGCGTTCCGCGAGGCGTACCGCCGCATCTCGGCCTCCGGTCGCGGCGTGGCCGCGGTGTCGGCGCAGATCCTCGAGCGCATCGAGCCCACGGGCCCGCACGAGGTCGTTCCGAACGGCGTGGAGCCCGCCGAGTGGCTGCAGGCCCCGCCGCCGGAGCCCGGCTGGCTCGCCCGCGTGCCTCGATCGCGCGCGGTCTACGTCGGCACGCTCGACAGCCGGCTCGACGTCGAGGGCATCGCCGAGTTCGCCCGGGCCCGGCCTGACGTGCACACGGTGCTGCTGGGGCCTCTGCCCGACGCGTCGTACATCGCGCCTCTCCGGGCCCTCGCCAATGTGCACGTGCACGGCAGCGTCGGGCGCGCCGAGCTCATCGCGACGCTGCGCAACAGCGACCTGGCGCTCGTCTCGCACCGGCGCACGCCGCTGACCGAGGCGATGAGCCCGCTGAAGCTCTACGAATACCTCGCGGCGGGCCTGCCGGTGCTGTCGATCGACCTTCCGCCGGTGCGGGGCATCAGCGACCGCGTGTGGCTGACGCCGGCGGTGTCGGACTTCGTCGACGTGGTCGATGCGGCGCTGCAGGCCGGACGGGCCGACGAGGCCGCGCGGGTGGCTTTCGTCGAGGCCAATTCGTGGACCGCCCGCCACGAGCGGATCATCGCGCTCGCCCGCGGCCTCTGACGCCGGCGGTGTTTCGCGCGTGTCACGCGCGCCCGAAGCCTGTGTAAACAGGTGGTGACGACCCTGGCTTTCGGGTCGGAGGCGCGGCTAGCGTGGCCTTCGCGAGCGGGGATCGCATCGACGGGCACTGGGGCCGATGGCCCCGGTATGCGTGTTCGGTTGCGTTCTTTTGGGGGTACGCCCGTGTCATCCGCTTTTCTCGATCTTCGCTCCACCGCCCGGCCCGCGTCACCGGTCGAGCTCTTCTCGACGGTCGCCGAGATCGCCCCGCAGCCGCGCCGGCTGGGCTGGCGACGGCGGCTCGCCTGGGGGATGATCGCGACGGATGCTGCGGCCATCGCGGTCGCCGTGTTCACGGCGCAGCTGCTGAGGTTCGGTGACCCCGTGCGCGCCGCGGGCGGCTGGACCGCGGATGTCGCCTACGGGCTCACCAGCGTCGCGCTCATCGTCGTGTGGCTCGTGGCGCTCGCCGCGACCCGCAGCCGGCTGCTGCGCAACATCGGCACGGGCATGGTCGAGTACCAGCGCGTGCTGCAGTCGACGCTGTTCACGTTCGGCGCCTTCGCCGTCGTCGCGTACCTGCTGCAGCTGCAGACCGCCCGCGGGTACCTCGCCATCGCGCTGCCGCTCGGGCTGGTGCTGCTGATCGTCGGGCGCGGCGTCTGGCGCACGTATCTGCACGCGCTGCGGCGCGCGGGACGCTGCATGACCGGCGCGATCGTCGTCGGCGGGCAGGAAGACGTGGTGCGCGTGCTGTCGCAGCTGCGCAGCCACTACCGCATCGGCTATCGCGCGATCGCGGTCAGCACCCCCGGCGAGCCGCGCTCGGGCACTGGGCCCATCGACGCGGCCGCCCAGGTGCTGCCGTTCGTGCCGCTCGACGACGTCGCCCGGGTCTCGAAGCATCGGCGGGCCCGTGCTGTCATCGTGGCGGGGAGCCTGCCCGGCGGCAACGATGCGATCCGGCAGCTCGGATGGGAGCTCGAGAACTCGCAGGT
>DATEOM010000192.1:0-6048 GCA_035274105.1 Microbacterium sp. | reverse complement strand
CGTGCCTGCCCAGGCCGGGCTCGGCCGTGTCGTCGCTGCCGACAAGGACGACTTCGTCGGCAAATCGGGGCTCGCCGCGGTCGTCGCGCCCGAGGCGCCGGTGCTCGTCGGCCTGGTGTCGGAGGGCCGTCGCGCCGGCCGCGCCGGCTACGCCGTGTTCGACAGCGCCGACGCACAGACCCCGGTCGGCGAGATCACGAGCGGTGCGCTCAGCCCGACCCTGGGGCATCCCATCGCCATGGCGTTCGTCTCGCCCGCCGCGAGCGCGCACGGAACCGAGCTCTTCATCGACGTGCGGGGTACCCGCATCCCCGCGACCGTGACCGACCTGCCCTTCTACCGGAGGAACAAATGACCGATCTCACTGCCCTCAAGTACACCGCCGAGCACGAGTGGGTCGCCCTCGACGGCGACGTCGCGACCGTCGGCATCACCTCCTACGCCGCCGACAAGCTCGGTGACGTCGTGTTCGTCGAGCTTCCCGCCGTCGGCAGCTCGGTGACGGCGGCGACCGTCGTCGGCGAGATCGAGTCCACGAAGTCGGTCGGCGAGCTCTACGCGCCGCTCACCGGCGAGGTCGTCGGGGTCAACGAGGCGGTCGTCGACGACCCGGGCCTGGTGAACGCCGATCCGTTCGGCGCCGGCTGGCTCGTCAAGATCACGGTCGACCCCGCGACCGTCGCCGATCTCCTCGACCGCGACGCGTACATCTCACTCACGGGCGGCGCCGAATGACAGGTCTGTTCGCCGACCGCCACATCGGGACGGATGCTGCGGCCCAGCGCACGATGCTCGACGCGCTGGGATACGACAGCGTCGACGCGCTCGTCGAAGCGGCGGTCCCGGCATCCATCCATGCCAAGCCCCGTGCCACGAGCGACATCCCGCCGCCGGCGACCGAGGCCGAGGCGCTCGCCGAGCTGCGCGTGCTGGCATCGCAGAACCGCACGGCGCGGCCGATGATCGGGCTCGGCTACTACGACACGCTCACGCCGTCGGTGATCGCCCGCAGCGTGCTCGAGAACCCGTCGTGGTACACGGCGTACACGCCGTACCAGCCCGAGATCTCGCAGGGGCGCCTCGAGGCGCTCATCAACTTCCAGACGATGGTGACCGACCTCACCGGGCTCGCGACGGCCAACGCCTCGATGCTCGACGAGTCGACCGCCGTCGTCGAGGGCATGCTGGTGGCCCGCCGCGCCTCGAAGGCGGCGTCGAACGTGTTCGTGGTCGACGCCGACGCGCTGCCGCAGACGAAGGCGCTGCTCGCGCACCGCGCTGCCGCTGTCGGCATCGAGCTCGTCGAGCTCGACCTCGCGCGGGGCGCGACGCTACCGGATGAACTGTTCGGCGTGCTCGTGCAGTACCCGGGTGCGTCGGGCAACGTGTGGAATCCGTCCGGCGTCGTCGACGCCGCTCACCTCGCGGGTGCGCTCGTCGTCGTCGCCGCCGACCTCCTCGCGCTCACGCTGCTGCGCTCGCCGGGCTCGCTCGGCGCCGACGTCGCCGTCGGCACGACGCAGCGCTTCGGGGTGCCCCTCGGCTTCGGTGGCCCGCACGCCGGCTACATGGCGGTGCGTCAGGGCCTCGAGCGGCAGCTGCCCGGCCGCCTCGTCGGCGTCTCGCAGGACGCCGCGGGCCACCCCGCCTATCGCCTCGCGCTGCAGACGCGCGAGCAGCACATCCGTCGCGAGAAGGCCACGTCCAACATCTGCACGTCGCAGGTGCTGCTGGCCGTGATGGCGTCGATGTACGCGGTCTATCACGGGCCGGGCGGCCTTCGGGCGATCGCGACTGACGCCGCGCGCAAGGCTTCGGCGCTCGCTGACCGGCTCCGGTCCTACGGCCTCTCGCTGCGGTCGGACTCGTTCTTCGACACCATCCGCGTCGCCACCCCGGGCGCGTCGCGCCGCGTGATCGAACGCGCCCGATCGCGGGGGTTCCAGCTCTTCTGGGCCGACGACGCCACCGTCGGGGTCTCGGTGGACGAGACGACGACCGCCGACGACCTCGCCGCCGTCGCGTGGGCCTTCGGCCTCCCCGAGAACGAGTTCCTGGGTGCGGGGGAGCAGGGCGAGCGCGTACTTCCGTTCACGGATGCTGCGCCCCTGGCGGGCGTGCCGTCCGCGCTGCTGCGCGTCGAGGAGTTCCTCACGCACCCGGTGTTCAACTCTCACCGGTCCGAGACGGCGATGATGCGCTACCTCAAGCAGCTCTCCGACCGCGACTACGCGCTGGACCGCGGCATGATCCCGCTGGGCTCGTGCACGATGAAGCTCAACGCGGCGACCGAGATGGCCGCCGTGTCGTGGCCCGAGTTCTCGCGCGTGCACCCCTTCGCGCCCGAGGACGACGTGCACGGCTACCTCGCGATGATCGAGCAGCTCGAGGTGTGGCTCGCCGAGGTCACCGGGTACGACGCGGTGTCGCTGCAGCCGAACGCCGGCTCGCAGGGCGAGCTCGCGGGCCTCATGGCGATTCGCGGCTACCACCGCGCCAACGGCGATCACGGCCGCACGGTGTGCCTCATCCCGTCGTCCGCGCACGGCACGAACGCGGCGTCCGCCGTGCTCGCGGGCATGCGCGTCGTCGTGGTCGCGTGCGACGAGGCCGGCAACGTCGACCTCGACGACCTGCGCGCCAAGATCGCGGAGCACGCCGACGAGCTCGCGGCGTTGATGATCACGTACCCGTCGACCCATGGAGTGTACGAGCACGACGTGCTCGACATCACCCAGGCCGTGCACGACGCCGGCGGCCAGGTGTACGTCGACGGCGCGAACCTCAACGCGCTCCTCGGGTACGCCCGCTTCGGCGACCTGGGCGGCGACGTCTCGCACCTCAACCTGCACAAGACGTTCGCGATCCCGCACGGCGGCGGCGGCCCGGGCGTCGGTCCGGTGGCCGCGAAGGCGCACCTCGCGCCCTACCTCCCGTCGCACCCGCTGTCGCAGCGCAAGGACCACGCCGGCGGCGTCTTCGACGGCGGCCCCATCTCGGCCGCACCGCACGGCTCGGCCGGCATCCTGCCGATCTCGTGGGCGTACGTCCGCATGATGGGCGCCGAGGGGCTGCGCAGTGCGACCGCGGCCGCGGTGCTCGCCGCGAACTACATCGCGGTGCGCCTGCGCGAGCACTACCCGGTGCTGTACACCGGCGAGGACGGTCTCGTCGCGCACGAGTGCATCCTCGACCTGCGCCCGCTGCGCGAGGCCACCGGGGTGACCGTCGACGATGTGGCGAAGCGCCTCATCGACTACGGCTTCCACGCCCCGACGATGTCGTTCCCCGTCGCGGGCACGCTCATGGTCGAGCCGACCGAATCGGAGGACCTTGCCGAGATCGAGCGCTTCATCGAGGCGATGATCGCGATCAAAGCCGAAGCCGCCCGCGTCGCCGCGGGAGAGTGGCCGGCAGCCGACAACCCGCTCGCGAATGCGCCGCACACCGCCGAGTCGGTGGTCTCGGCTTCGTGGGATCACCCCTACTCGCGCGAGACGGCCGTGTACCCGGTGCACACGCTGGTCCGCACGAAGTACTGGCCCCCGGTCCGCCGCATCGACCAGGCCTACGGCGACCGCAACCTCGTCTGCGCCTGCCCGCCCATCGAGGCGTTCGCCTGACGCACCTCTGAGCGACGGGATGCCGCACCCCGCGGCATCCCGTCGTTCTCGCGTCCGCGCTCGCCCGGTGCCGCGGTGGTCCCCGCCCGCGCGCGCCCGGGAGGTGACTCAGTGCTGTGCGGTCGGGTGGGGAGGGCGCGTCGACAGCAGGTGCCGCATCGACGTGAGCGCGGCGATGTTCTCAGGGGCGATCGACTCGAGACCCGCGCCGCGAAGAAGTGTCGCGAGCGGCGTGAAAGTCGTCGCATCGTGCCATCCCCAATGCGCGACCATTCGAAGGTGCTGCCGCAGTCTGGCGTCCCGCGCCCGCTGCTGCCTGAGGAGCGCGCCGGCATCGCCGAACCTCCCGTCGAACTTGAGGTCGCCGTCGGCTTCGCCCGCCAGCGACGCCGCCTCCCAGACGTAGTCGCTGCGGTCGACCTCACCGGTCTCGGCGACGAAGGACCGCTGCAGCTCCGGCGCCGGAAAGCCCAGCCACTCGATCACGGCGCGGCTGACCGATTCGAACGCCGTCTCGGCGTCCGAGTTCACACGGGCGAGCGCCCATCGTGCGATCTCTCTGCCGCGCTTGGTCGCACGCGATGCGTTGAGCAGCTGCAGATGTTCGCGGGACGTGGTGTCGTCGAGTCGCAGCATCGCGTCGCCGACCGCAAGCCCGATCGCGGGATGGCGCGCTCGAGCTACGTCGACTGCGGTCTCCGCGGGTGCCGCGAGGGTGATCCCTCCGGCGATGATCAGCGAGCGATGGTCGGTCGTCGTGTGGGTGCGGATGCCCGACGCGAGCCGGGACGCGCCGACGTCGGGCGCGAGTACGTGCACCGCGCCCGGGTTGCCGAACACCGGCCCGCCCAGGAGGGCGACAGCGGACTCGTGGGAAGGAATCAGCGAGGGATGCTGCAGCAGCACCGCGTGCACCTCGGCCAGGTACTTCGTCCAGGGCGCCAGCCTCATCCACGCCTCCGCCGGGGCGTAGACCCCTCGTCGGACCTTGACAAGCTCTCGCCTCGCGACCGCTCGCTCGGGATGCGGAACCTCGCCGGCCCGCAGCAGCGGTACCGGCGACGGAGTGATCGTCATCGTGGACGTGAGCTGCGGCATCCACCGATGATCCCTGGGGCGCCCGCCGGCGAGCGCCCCGGTGGAGCGGTCAGTGGAGACCGCACGGAACTCCCCGCCTGTGGAGGAGCCGCGGCATCCACCTCCGCCGCACCGCCCTCGACCTCCGCCGCTCCGCCCCGCGCGGATGAGACCACACTTGCGAGACGAGACCTCGGGCTTCGCCCAGGGTCTCGTCCCGCATCTGTCGTTTCACCGGTGTGTGTGAGGGCGACGGACCGCGAGCGGGCGGGACGGATGCTGCGGGGCTCGCGCACCAGGGACCAGTCACGCCGACCGGGCCGGCGTGGGGGTCGGCGTGGGCGCGGGGATGGGGGCGAACACGCCGGGCCAGAGGGCAGCGGCGAGGGGATACCCGACGAATGCCACGACGTCGAGCAGCGTATGCGCGATGACGAGGGGCATGACGCGGCCCCAGCGGCGATAGCACCAGCCGAACACCACGCCCATCACGACGTTTCCAACGATCGCACCGATGCCCTGATACGCGTGGTAGGCGCCGCGCAGGCCCGCGGATGTCAGGATGATGGCCCAGTCGTTCCAGCCGAACCGCCGCAGCCTGTCGAACAGGTAGCCGATGAAGATGACCTCTTCGGTGAGGCCGGCGCGCAGCGCCGAGAGCACCAGCAGGGGAACCGTCCACCAGGCCGCGTCGAGGGGCGATGCGACCACCGCGACCGTGACCCCGAGAGCACGGCCGGCGGCATAGAGCGCGAGTCCGGGTACGCCGATGACAGCGGCGAGAAGGATGCCGCGGCCGAGGTCTCCGCCGAACCTCGAGAAGTCGAGTCCGATGCGGCGCAGCGCGTTGCTCCCCGGCTCCCAGAGCAGATAGACGACGAGCGCCACGAGGGCGAGCGCGAAGAACACGGAGAGCAGCTGGTAGACGATGTCCCAGAGGGCCTGGGCGTCCCGGGAGGGGTTCACCTGGGTCTGCTGCTGACCGAGCGGAACGGGCGCGAGGAGCTTCCGCACGAGCGACAGCACCGAATACAGAGCGGACTGTCCGACCGTGATCGCGAGGACGATCCAGACCTCCCACGCGAGGCGTCGACGGTCGAAGGGTGCGACGGGCGAAAGGGTAGTGGAATCCCTCCTGGCCATGGGAGGGGTTTCAGCGGTCATCTTGTCAGATTGTCACACTGCTGATCGATTGAGTTAAGGCTCTGTAACGTTTTCGTCGATCGTTTTGACCATCTCACAAGGCGTGCTTAGGGTTTTCCCATCCGCGCACCCGTCTGGTTTCGCCCAGATGTGGCCGCAACAGTCCCTTTTCACAGGAGGAAAGAGTGTCTGAAAAGACATGGCG
>DATEOM010000191.1:0-3314 GCA_035274105.1 Microbacterium sp. | reverse complement strand
AGGACCGACACCGCGGTGCCGATCAGCAGCCGGGCGCTCGTCGTCGCCCAGCGGAACACGCGTCGGTCGCTCATCGACCCTCCTGCCAGTGGGGTCCCACCACACGCGGCGTGCGCCGGGCCCCGCGGATCGAGGCGGCGGTCGGCACGGCCAGCAGCAGCGCGATGCCGAAGATCGCGAGCTGCCCGAACGCGATCCAGCGACCGACAACGGCGACGGATGCCGCCTCCGCCGGTCGCGGCGCGATCTGGTCGACGACGCGCCACAGTTCGCCCTTGGCGGTGTCTCCGACCACGACGAGCGTGTCTCGCTGGCCGAGCGCCGTCATGGCGGACAGCCGCGTCGTGCGCGCAGCATCCGTCTCCGGTTCCGTGCTCGGCGCGAGCAGGATGAAGCCGACACCCCGGTCTGCGAGCTCGCCGACGACGTCCTCCGAGGAGGGGGTGACGAGATCGGCGGCGAGCACCGCGAGCTCGTCGTCCTGCGGGGTCGCCTCGGTGCGCGTCGACAGCAGCGTGGTCTGTCCGCCGATCGTCTCGCTGGCGCCCCACACCACCTGCGCGGCGACTCCCGCGTCCGCTTGGGGAGTGAGCACGATCGTCCCGACGTCGGGATCCTCGCGGCCTTCCGCAGCGACGAAGGCGGGAAGCGTGCTCGCCGGCCCGTCCGCGATGGTCGCGACGCCGCGGGTGAACGCCGTGAGCGAGGGAACCGCGAGCGTCACCGCGGCGGCGAAGACGAGGGTCGCCGCGATCCCGCGCGCGAGCGCGATCCGGGGCGCCAGGCCCGCGTCGAGCGCCACGAGAGCACCTCCGACGCCGCCGAGCCATGCGAGGCTCAGCCCGGTTCCCGGCCACAGCGGGACGGTGGCCGACTGCACGAACGCGACCGAGATGCCCACCGCGGCGAAGGCCGTCCCGAGGCCGAGCGCGGTGATCGCGAGCAGGGCGATGCCCGCTGCCCAGCGCTGCGTGAGCGGTGCGGCGAGGGCGAGAAGCGCGAGCGGCACGGTGAGCCAGGGCACCCACCACGTGGGTCCTTCGGGCAGGAGAATCGTCCAGCCGGCGAGGTCGGGGGTCGGGATTCCCGCCGCCAGCAGTGCGCGCCCGGCGGCGTCGGCCGCGACCTGTGGTCCTGCCCATGGCACGCCGGGGTCGGCGACGAGGCCCCAGGCCTGAGCGTTCGCGAGGGCGTTCCACACGAGCGGCAGCGCCAGCGCGGCCGAGGGGATGAGCGTCCAGATCAGGCGGGCGACGCCGCGGCCCGCGCGGAGGATGATGGCGGCGAGCACCGCGCCGACCCAGATCACGAGCATCGCGGGCGCGAGCGAAGGGGCGGTGGCGACCACCGCGGCGAGGAGGATCGACGCCGCGCCGGCACCGGCCCACGAGCGATGCGCGACGGCGCCGGCGTAGAACAGCCACGGCAGCAGCAGGTGCAGCATCACGCCGGTCGGGCGCCCCTGCGTCAGCGCGACGAGAAGCGTCGGCGAGAGCGCCCAGAGCGCTCCGCCCAGGAGTCGCATGCTCGCCCGCTCGGTGACCCGCGTCGCGGCGAACCACCCGCCGAGCGCGGCGAGGGGCAGCGCGAGCACCCAGAGCAGCACCAGCGCCCGCGACGGCGCCCAGGCCCAGAGCGAGCCGAGCACGGCGACCACGGCGGCGAACGGATCGGCGGGGCCGTTCGTGTCGAGGCCCAATGCCCGCTGGCCGAACATGGCGTCGTCCCAGAGCTGACCGACGGTGGTCGCGAGCGGCTGGAGCGCTCCCCCGCCGAGCACCGGCCACGCCAGCAGCGCCGGGAAGGCGGCGACCGAGACGGCGAGCGCCGCGAGGACGAGCCACGCCGCTCCCCCGGCGAAGAACCTCAGGTCGCTGCGGCGGTGGCCGCCGAGCGCGACCTCGGGGTCGTCGTCGAGCCGCTCGCGCAGCTCGCCTCGCGTCGTGCGCAGCGGAGCGATCTGCGACCAGGACGCGGAGCGCGCGATTGCGAGGCGACGGCGCGCACGCCAGACCGCCACGAGTCGCACGAGGGCGACGGCGGCTGCCGCCCACTCCGCCCAGATGCGGCCCGGCTGCTTACGGGCCAGATCGACGATCGAGCGCCACAGCGCGAGCGGGAGGATGCTGAGCCAGTGCAGTGGGGCGGCGACGACCGGCGCGTAGACGAGCCGGCGGTGCAGCTGCGCGACGCGCTCGGCGTAGACGGCGCGGCGCTGCCGTTGAGGAGTGAGCGGAGTGGGCAGGCCAGCGACGCCGTCGCCCGCGGTCGCGACCAGAGCGCTCGGCACGAGCGAGACGCGCCCGCCCGCGAGGCGGGCCCGCACGCCGAGATCGAGTCCCTCGTCGGCGCCCGACAGTCCCCGATCGAGGCCGCCGAGCCGGTTCCAGGCGTCGGCGCGCACCAGGATGCCGCGGACGTCGGCGCCGAGCACGTCCTCCCGCGCGTCATGCTGGCCCTGATCGAGCTCGTCGTCGGCGAGGCCGACCGTTCGGCCGAACCGCGTCATCCCCACCCCGAGCGACACGATCTCGGTGCGGTCGTCCCAGCGCACCAGCTTGGGCGCGACGAAGGCGACCGAGGGCGAGAGCTCGAGCGCGCCGACGAGGCGGGCCAGCGCATCGGGCTCGGGCGCGGTGTCCTGGGCGAGGAGCCACACCGCGTCGCCGTCGAGACGCGGCGTGACGAGCTCGGTCGCCGCCGCGTACCCGGTGGACGCGGGGGCCCGGAAGACGAACTCGGCGCCCGCGGCATCCGCGATCTCGAAGAGGTGATCGTCGCCCCCGCACACCACGATGGTGAGGAGGTCGATGGGGCGCGTCTGCTCCCGCAGCGCCGCGAGGGTGCGCTTCAGATGGAATGCCGCCGGGGTACGACCATCGGGACGAACCACCAGGATGGCGTGGACGCGATTCGAGGTGACGGTGTTCGACGTGGCGGTGGGCATGTCCTGGTCAGCCTAGGTCGCGCTCGAAGCTCACGCCGGGCGCACGCGCCGGGTCGGCCGGATCGAACCGGCCGACCGGCGTGCGCGTCAGCCCGCTCGACGCTTCAGCTTGCGACGCTCGCGCTCGCTGAGACCGCCCCAGATGCCGAACCGCTCGTCGTTCTGCAGCGCGTAGTCGAGGCACTCGCCTCGCACGTCGCACGACGTGCAGATGCGCTTCGCATCTCGCGTGGAGCCGCCCTTCTCGGGGAAGAACGCCTCCGGATCGGTCTGCGCACACAGTGCGTCGGTCTGCCATGCGAGCGGATTGTCTTCTTCCGCATCGATGTTGCGGCGTACCCCCGGAACCCCCAGTTGAACCGGATCG
>DATEOM010000190.1:0-8758 GCA_035274105.1 Microbacterium sp. | reverse complement strand
TCCGCACGGGTGAGCAGACCGCCTGCACGATGCGGCTGCCGTTCTGGCGCTCGACCTCGGCCAGATAGGAGAAGTGCACGTCACCGGACAGGAAGGTCACCGTCGAAGGCGACGGGCCGCGGTCGCCGTCTGCCAGCTCTGCCGCTATCCCGGCAACCGCCTGAAAGCTGCTCTGGAACGCTGCCCAGTGCTCCAGGTCGAAGGCACGCCGTAGTCGCTCACCGACCCACGCGGCCGGCCGACCCCAGGCGCCCTGTGCGATCGCCTCATCCCATGCCTCGACATGGTGCAGACCCGCCGGCAGGAGGAAGGGGAGCGAGGTGGCGATCAGAACGTGGCGGAGTCCGCCTTGCATCTGGCCGTCGAACCACGCGAGCTCTCGATCGTTCAGCAGACCCCGAGCCGACGGAGTGAGGTCTCTCGCGGCGCGTGAATCCAGCACGATGAGACGGGTTCCGTCGAAGTCTCGAGAGTAGCTCCAGCGGTAGCTGTCCGGATCCTTGTCGCAGCGGTCGGCGAACTCATCCAGCGCGGCAGTGAGGTCACGTGACGCAGCATCCTCGGGCCCACTGACCTGCTGCCACATCTCGTCAGCGGCACGTTCGCGCGGAGACAGGTTGCCGAGGTGCTGGTACACCCAGTACGACGCCAGGCCGGCGACGATGCGTTCATGCCACCAGCTGGTGGCTTCCATCTTCTTCTTCCAATCGAGCGAGGCGTTCCAGTCGTCACGGATGTCGTGATCGTCGAAGATCATCGCGCTCGGCACACAGGAGAGCAGCCACCGGTTCGCCCTGTCCGACCACGCCAGCCGGTAGAGATGCGCGTACTCCTCGAAGTCCTTGAGCTCCTTGCCCGGTTCCTCGTGAATGTCGCGACGGCTGCGGATGAACGCCTGCATCTCTTTCGTGGTCGAATCGGCGTACACCTGGTCGCCGAGGAAGAGCAGCAGATCGGGCCTGGCCTCGCGGCCGGCGGCGAGCGCGAGCGCGAAGGCGCGCAACGAGTCGACGCCGTGAGTGCGGTTGCCCGACTTGTCGTGGGGGACGCTGGTGCGGCACGACCCGTAGGCGATCCGCGAGCGTTGCCCGGGCGCGCGCGTGGCGATGACGGATGCGGGAAACTCCGAGCCAGGATCGGGCCAGACGGATACTCCGTCGATCGAGACCTCGTACGGCGAGACGCTGCCGGGCTCGAGCTGATCGACTTCCACGAGGGCGTAATGGTGACCGTGCACGGCGAAGGTGCGGGCCTGCCACGATCGGCCCCCGGCGCTGACACTCACCACACAGTCGGCTCGCGTCTCCACCCAGATGCTGGCCGACGTCTCATCGACGTAGCGGAGCATCGGCCCCAAGATCAGCGGGGATCCCATGAACTTGTTCTACCCGCTACACACCACAGCGGCCAGAGGTGCCTGAAGTCATCGCGCGGGAAGGCGGCCACCTCACCAGCGGCGGCGGGTCAGGAGATCTTGACGAGGTCGTCGAGTTTCCAGGTCTGGTCGTAGAAGGCGTGTCCGGTGCCGTAGAGGCGGAACGCGACGAGGAAGTGGCGGCCGGGCACCGTCTTGACGAAGGCCGCGTCCGCGACGCCGTCGGGCTGTTCCGGTCCGAAGTAGAGCTCGAAGGATCCGTCGTCGTTCTTCGGGATGTCGTAGTAGCCGTTGGTGGAGGGCAGCAGCTGGTCGGTCTCGGGCATGGTGCCGTCGGTGATGTTGTACGCGGTGGCGGCCCAGAACAGCGAAGCGGGCGGGTTCGCGGGAACGTGCAGCCGGTACGTGTGCTCCCCGTGCAGGAACTCGCCGTCGGCGTCCCGGTAGGAGAAGGGGTATTTCGAGCCGGCGCCGGTCGAGTGGATCGCCATCGCCGGGGCTGACGAGTAGGCGTACTGGAAGAACCGCGCCCTCGCGTCGATGTCGAGGTAGCTGTCCTGCATCCACTCGGCGGTGCCGCCGCACCACGCGACCTGCCACTGCCGGTCGTCGTAGTACAGCTGACGTTCGTCGTCACGGCCGAGCTGCGCCATCGCGAGGATCATCCGCGGTGCGGTCTCCACCGCGCGCTGCAGCTGTTCGCGCTGCCAGTCCGACGGCTCGAACGGCAGCCCTTTGATGATGCCGATCGAAGCCAGCACGCCACGCAGCTCCGGGGTGATCGCAGATACCGGCTCGTAGTCGACGAACTCCTTCAGCTTCGTCCAGTACGTGAGATCGGTGGGGTACATCATGTTCAGCCGGATGCCGCTGGCATTGGGGAACTCCATCGCCGCGGCATCCTTCTCCGGCGTCCACAGCGGGTACACACGCGTCTGCTCCGCGTTCGCGACCGCGGGGGCCGGGTCCGGCACGCCCTCGCCCTGGGCCATGATCGTCCGGAAGAACAGGAACACGTTGTATGTGGATGACGTGAACGTGAAGTAACCGCCGGGGACGTGCCCGTCGTACCCGGGCGGCAGCAGCAGGTACAGTCCGCCGCGGGCGCGGTCGGGACCGATGGCGCCGACATCCGTGATGGTGCGCTGGAAGAAGTCGGTGAACATGCCGATCACATTCGCCGGGGCGTTGATGACGAGCGGGCCGGTCTGCTTCAGATCCAGGTAGCTCATCGAGTAGATGACGTCCGCATTCGGCGTGGGAACCCACGTGCGGGAGTCCATCCGGTCCTTCCAGATCGGCAGCACGTTGTACCCGGCACCGAACTCCGCCTCCGACCCGTCCCGCATCCCGATCACATTCAGCGCCGGCTGCATCGTCACGTAGGCGTGGATCGCGCGCTGGTAGAACAACTCCGCCCGCAGCGACTCCGCCTCCTCGACCGGCAGCCAGTTGCCGGCGCCGATCTGCCCCATCAGCGGTGTCAGCACCGCACCCGAATCCGCATGCTGTGCCATGACCGGCCTCTCGTCAGTGGTGCGCGCGAGGGAGCGCACCAGTGACCACACTTCCGCACACCACCCGACCCGGCAACTCTGGCCACGCGACCGGGTTCTCCTATCCATCTCCCAGCCCGCGCCTCGGTCGCCAGGCGTAGCATTTGCGCATGGATAGGCGGTATCCACGCCGGTCACCAGCTCGTCGGCTCCCGATCGCCGGCGCAGTCGTCCTGGTCGCGGCCGTCGCCGCGGCCGTGGTCATCCCGGCAGCTGCCGATGCCCGGGTGGACCTTCCCGACAAGACCCCGGCCGAGCTGCTGCAGTTCGCCGCCGCGAGCGATGTCACTGCGATGACAGGGACGATCGAGCAGACGTCGGACCTCGGCCTGCCCGACCTCTCGGGCCTGACGGACTCGCCGGACGGCACGGATTCGCGCGCCGGCGCCTCCGACGCGATCGACCTCCTGACCGGGTCGCACACCGCTGAGGTCTACTTCGATGGCGACAGGTCGCGACTGCAGGTGCTCGATCGCCTTGCCGAGCGCAATGTATACGTCGACCGGGCCGCGGGGGAGGGCTGGTTCGTCGACTCCGAGACCCAGACCGCCACGCACTTCACGGTGGACGGTCACATGAGCCCTCCGCAGCCGCGGCGTGACGCGACGGGACAGACCCCGCAGCAGATGCTCGATGACGCTCTCGCGACGCTCGGCGAGTCCACAGAGATCTCGGTCGGGACCGACGGACGCGTGGCAGGACGCGACGTCTACGAGCTCGTGCTCGCACCGAACGACGAAGCCGGCCTCGTCGACGAGGTGCGCTTCGCGATCGACGGCGAGACGGGCGCTGCGCTCGCAGCATCCGTCACCGCCCGCGGTGCCGACCGGCCCGCGTTCGACGTCGCGTTCACGGACGTCTCGTTCGCGGCGCCCGATCCCGCGACGCTCGCGTACACCCCCGCGCCGGGGTACATCGTCGAGGAGAAGACGCTGTCGTCGCCGCACGCCGGAGCAACGCAGGAGACGGAGACGGATGCTGCGGCCCGGCCGGTCGTGCATGGCGAAGGGTGGACTGCGGTCGTCGAGCTGCCGCCGGCCGACATGAGCACCTCGGAGGCGCGAGGCCAGGACGCGGCGACGCTCGAGAGCATGACGCGGCCCGTGGCGGGTGGACGCGTACTTGAGACGGCGCTCGTGACGGTGTACTTCGCCGACGACGGACGTGTGTTCGCGGGCGCCGTCAGCGCCGAACACCTCGCACAGGTCGCGGCCGGCGACTGAGCCCGCCGTGACCGACCTCGCGATTCAGACCTCCGGTCTGACCAAGCGATTCGGCGCGCAGACGGCCGTGGATGCCGTCGCGCTCGGGGTGCCGCACGGTTCGGTGTTCGGGTTCCTCGGGCCGAACGGATCGGGCAAGACCACTACGATCAGGATGCTTCTCGGCCTCATCCGCCCGACGGCGGGGGAGGCTCGCGTCCTGGGGCGGCCCGTCCCCGAGGCTCTGCAGACGGTGCTGCCGCGCGTCGGCGCGCTGGTCGAAGGCCCGGCGTTCGCGCCGTTCCTCACCGGGAGGCAGAATCTGCACCGGTTCGACGCGGCGGGCCGGCACGCAGCATCCATCACCCGCCGTCGACGCGTCGACGACGCGCTCGAGCGTGTCGGGCTGACCACGGCGGCCGACAAGAAGGTGCACGCGTACTCGCTCGGTATGAAGCAGCGCCTCGGCATCGCCAACGCCCTGCTCACCCCTCGCGAACTGCTCGTGCTGGACGAACCGACGAACGGGCTCGACCCGCAGGGCACGCGCGAGGTGCGCGGACTCATCCGCTCGCTGGCGGGCGAGGGGGCGACCGTGTTCGTCTCGAGCCACCTGCTCGCCGAGGTCGAGCAGGTGTGCACGCACGCCGGCATCATGAGCGCGGGGCGGCTGGTCGCATCGGGCACCCTCGACGAGCTGCGCAGCGGTGACGGCACGGGCCGCCTGCAGCTGCAGACCCCCGACGTCGCGCGGGCGAGACAAGTGCTCGAGAGCGCGGGGATTCAGACGACGGATGCTGCGCCCTTCACGCTCGTGGGAACGCTCGGCGCGCACGGGCCCGCGCCGGAAGACATCGTCGCGGCCCTCGTGCACGCCGACGTGCGGGTTCGTGGCATCACGGTCGAGCGGACGAGCCTCGAGGACCGATTCGTCGAGCTGACGGGGCAAGGCTTCGATGTCGTCGCGTGATCCCGTCTCTCGCCCGGCCGAGGCCTTGCCGACGGCGGCGGCGGTCTCGGGCGCGGCGGGGCGCGGGAGCGGCGTTCCCGGTCTTCTCGGCAGCGAACTGGCGACGCTCTTCCGCCGGCTCCGCACGTGGATGATGCTGGGGGCGCTGTGCCTTGTTCCCGTTCTCCTCGGCGTCGCGGTGCGGATCGCGGGCGGCGCCCGTGCCGGCCGCGGGCCGGCGTTCCTCGACCAGATCACCGACAACGGCGTCTTCGTCGGCCTCGCCGCGCTGACGATCGCGATCCCGCTCTTCCTTCCCCTCACCATCAGCGTCGTGGCGGGTGACACGATCGCCGGGGAGGCGAGCCTCGGGACCCTTCGCTACCTGCTGGTCGCACCATCGGGCCGCGTTGCGCTCCTCGCCGTCAAGTACGTCGCCGCCGCCGTGTTCTGCGTGATGGCGACCTTCGTCGTGGTCGCGGTGGGCGTGATCGTCGGTGCGATCCTCTTCGGTGCCGGCCCGATGACCCTGCTGAGCGGCACACCGGTGAGCCTCGCCGAGGGGCTGGTCCGGTGTCTTGCCGTCGTCGCCTACGTGTCGGCGTCGATGCTCGGGCTCTCGGCGATCGGCGTGCTGCTCTCGACGCTGACGACAGTGCCGGTCGGCGCCATGGCGGCCACCGCGATCCTCGCTGTCGCGGCGCAGATCGTCGGCCAGATCCCGCAGCTCTCGGCGCTCCACCCCTACCTGTTCACGGATCGCTGGCTCGACTTCGGCGACCTGCTGCGCTCGCCGATCTCGTGGGACTCGTTCCTCGACAACGTCCTCCTGCAAGCCGCCTGGATCGTCGTCGCGGCGGCGCTCGCGCTCTGGCGGTTCACGACCCGCGATGTGCTGACGTAGCCGCGGTCGTCATCTCCGGTCGCCGGTCACGGGGTGATGAGGACCTTGAGCGCGGTGCGCTGGTCCATGTCGCTGGGCCGCCACGAACACGCCCAGCGCCGCCGGGCGCCTCACCGAGGACTCCCCCGACTAATCCCGCACGTACGCCGACGCGTCGACCGGGCGCGCCGGCGCGCCCCTCGCCCGCTCCGCCGAGACACGCTGGAGGCACTGCAGGGTGGCCAGGGCGGCGAGGGTCGATTCGGCGCCGCGATTGTCGTTGCGGCCGGTACGTGTGAGGCCGTCGTAGCCGGCGCCGGTGACCGGGTCGAAGAGCGTGGCGCGGCTGTCGTTGGCGCCCTGGAACCAGTCCCACGCCGCTCGGAGCGGAGCGAGCCATTGTTCGTCGCCCGTGGCCTCGAAGGTCCGTGCGCACGCCTGTGCGAGGGCGGCCGCTTCGATCGGCTGCTGGTCGAAAGCGGGCCGGGCGTCCCGCGGTCCGCGTCCGCCGACGGGAGTCGGCGACAAGTGTCCGTCCGGTCTGGTCTCGATCGAGATCAGGAATCGCAGCAGCCTGGTTCCCTGGTCGAGGAGCTTGTCTTCTCCCAGGGCGCTCCCGGCGGCGACGAACGCCTCCGGAATCGCCGCGTTGGCGTAGCGCAGCCGGGGCTCGACCCACAGCCATCCCGATGATGCCGGCCGGAGCGCGGTGAAGGCGTCGGCCGCGTCCCGCAGCAAGGCGAGGGCGGCGTCATCCGCGTCATCGGCGCCTGCCGCTTCGGCGGCTCCGACGGCGGCGAAGCACATCGCCCGCAGCCACGGCGACCGGACCTGCGAGGCCCGCTGGAAGGCCACCCGAGCGCGCTCCCGGACCCGATCGCGGGTGGACCACCGCGCCGCGACGCCGAGCCCCCACAACGCTCGACCCCACCAGTCGCCCGTGGCGGGCCGGTCGGTCCAGCAGCCGTCCGGGCTCATGCGGTTGTGCACTCGTCCGTCCCCGGCGACGGCCGATTCGACGAATCGCAGGTAGCGGTCGGTCAGATCGGCGGCAGCATCCGACCGTCCGTCCTCTCGCGCCGTGAGCGCGAGAGCGCGCGCCACGTCGTCGACGCAGTAGCCTCGTTCGCGCCGCGGCACGTCACCGCGCGCGTGCTCGAACAGGCCGTGCTGGTCGGTGAGGGCCTCTAGGTGGGCGAGGGGCAGCGACGCCGGGATCACGCCGCGCGCTCCGCGCACAGCCGCTCGGCCAGGTCGAGATAGCGCGCGGCGACCTCGGACCAGGTGAGCCCGACGCCGTCCCGGCGTGAGGCGCGACGGCCGTCGCCGAGTTGCAGCATCCGTTCGAGCCCGGATGTCATCGCCTCCAGGTCGTCGTGCGCCACCGCGACTCCCGCCGGGCCGGTGAGCGTCTCGATCGCGTGCGGGAACGCGGTGGCCACCACCGGCACGCCCGCCGCGAGCGCCTCGGCGAGGACGCCGGACGTCGCCTGCTCTTTCGAATCGTACGGAAGCAGCACGGCGTCCGCGGCGCCCAAGAGTGCGGCGAGATCCTCGGGTGAGAGGTATTCGTCGACGAAGCGGACGGCGGCGTCGATTCCGAGGTCGCGCGCGAGCCCGATCAGCGAGTCGCGGTATGCCTCGCCGTTGTGCGCGCGCACCTTCGGGTGCGTCTGCCCGGCGATGACGTAGGTGGCGTCGACACCCCGCTCTCGCAGTCCCGCCACAGCGCGAAGGCCTCGCTCCAGCCCCTTGCCCGGAGAGAGGAGACCCCAGGTCAGGATCGTGGGGGATGCGCCGCGACGATGCACGGAATGGCGGGGTACGGCGGCGCCGTGCGGGATGACGTGAACCTTCGCGCCGTCCACGCGGAAGTGCGAGAGCAGCGTCTCGCGCGCGTGTTCGGTCATCACGACGACGGCTGTGGACAGGGCGACAACACGTTCCAGCACGCGCCGCTGGCCCGCACTCGGCCGGTGCAGCACCGTGTGCAGCACCGTGATCACGGGGATCCGCAGCGCGCCGAGGACGGCGAGCACCTCGTCGCCGTCGGTGCCGGCGTAGATGCCGTACTCGTGTTGCACGATGACGGCATCGCAGCGGTTCATCGCCCGGACCGCATCCGCCCGGCTACCGGCATCGTCAGCCCGCAACGCCCCCGCGATCTGCACACCGGGGTCCGCCGGCGGCGCCGATTCCTCGTCGGCATCGAGAACCCGCACAACCTCCGATCGTCGCGAGGGCGGATCGGTCAAGGCCACGGCGAGCGAGCGCGTGAAGGACGCGAGTCCGCACCTCGTCGGCGGGTAGGTGGAAAGGAATCCGAATCGCATTTCTCCTCCTTCACGATGCGCGGGTGCGCATCGGCCGGCGAGGGCTTCCCCGATGAGCGACGACGTCGCGGTAGACGTCGACGTAGGCGTCGGTCATCCGCTCGGCGTCGAAGCGTTCACGGGCACGTTCTCGCACGCGGCCGCGGTCCAGGGCGACCGCGTCGTCGACGGCGGCCGCCGCCCGCGCGATGCGGTCGTCGGCGTGAGGATCCACCAGGATGCCGGTGACCCCGGCGTCGATCACTTCCGGCATCGCGCCGCGGGCGTAGGCGACGACGGGGGTGCCGCACGCCATCGCCTCGGCGACGGACAGCCCGAACGGCTCGTCGAAGTGGACGGGGTGAAGCATTGCCGCCGCGGCGCCGAGCACTCGAGGTCGATCCTCGGCGGTCACCGGCCCGAGGTACACGACCCGGTCGTCGTCGACCCGCGGCAGCACCCGTTCGTGGAAGTACTCGTC
>DATEOM010000189.1:0-4601 GCA_035274105.1 Microbacterium sp. | reverse complement strand
GTGCGCGGGTGGGACGGGCAGCTCATCGACGACGCCCGGCTCGTCGTCGCCATCGCGCGGACGGCCGCCGGGTACGGGGCATCCGTCCTCACCCGCGTCGAAGCCGTCGCTGTCACGGGACGCGGGGCGACCCTGCGGGACGTCGTCACCGGTGCGACGCTGCAGGTTCACGCGCGCGCCGTCGTGAGCGCGACGGGGGTGTGGGCGGGCGAGGTCGACCCCGACGTGCGGCTGCGGCCGAGCCGCGGCACGCACCTGGTGGTGTCGACGGCCCGCCTCGGCGGTTCGGACGTGTCGCTCACCGTGCCGATCCCCGGCTCGTCCAGCCGCTTCGTGTTCACGCTGCCCGCGCAGCACGGGCGCACCTACATCGGCCTCACGGACGTGCCCGCCGACGGGCCGATCCCCGACGTGGCGCACGCGACCGAGGCCGAGATCGACCTGCTCCTCGGCACCGTCAACACGGTGCTGGAGAGGCCACTCGCGCGCACCGACGTGCTCTCGACCTTCGCGGGCCTGCGCCCGCTCCTCGCGGGCGCGGACGACCACGACACGAGCGACCTGTCCCGCCGCCACGCGATCATCGAGTCGGCGAGCGGGGTGCTCAGCATCGTCGGCGGCAAGCTCACGACCTACCGGCGCATGGCCGAGGACGCCGTGGACGCCGTCATCCGGCGCGACCCGGGGTTCGCGTCCCGCCCGTCGCCCACCCGCTCCCTCCCGCTCGTCGGTGCGTGGCCCCGGCACCGCCTCGGCGAGATCGCCGCGGCACCGCGTCTGGTGCGCCGCTTCGGCGCCGAGGCGCCGTATGCGGCCAGCCTCCCGCCGGGGCCCTCCGCCGCGTGCGGCGTGACGGCGCAGGAGCTCCACTGGGGCGTCGCGGTCGAAGGCGCCCTGAGCATCGCCGACCTCCTCGACCGGCGCACCCGCCTCGGTCTCGTCGAAACCGACCGTGAGCAGTCGACGGATGCCGCGACCGCCGCCTTCGTGCGCGCCGGGGTCGACCCGCGGGAGGTGTGAGCCCCGCCCGCGAGGGTTGGCAGGAATCCGCTCCCCGCCCTCGCGGTCGCCGCGACGGGCCGAGCGGAACGCGGTTCGGCCCTGGATCCCTCAGCACGCAGCTGAGTCCTCCAGGGCCGAACCGGCGGAACGCGCCGTCTACAGCGTGAGCGCCTGCTGCATGATCGCGGCCTGCTCGGCGGCGTGCACCTTCGGCGAACCGGTCGCGGTCGACGCCGCCGACGCGCGCGAGACGCGGCTGATGGTGCGGCCGTTGAGGTTCTTCACGACCTCGAGCGCGATGAAGGGCCAGGCGCCCTGGTTCTCGGGCTCGTCCTGCACCCACACCAGCTCGGCGTTCGGGTACGAGTCGACGACGGCGTTGAGCTCGTCGATCGGGGCCGGGTAGTACTGCTCCAGGCGCACCAGGGCGATCTCGGGGTTCGGGTTCTTGTCGAGCTCGGCGCGCAGATCCCAGTGGATCTTGCCGGCGTGCAGCAGCACGCGCTTGACGGCCGACTTGTCGAGGCCGCGGTTGTCGTCGATCACCGGCTCGAAGCGGCCGGTGAGGAAGTCCTCGACCGGGCTCGTCGCGCCGCGCAGACGCAGCATCGCCTTCGGGGTGAAGACGATCAGCGGGCGGCGCGGACGCGCGTACGCCTGGCGGCGCAGCAGGTGGAAGTACGACGCGGGGGTCGACGGGCGCGCGACGGTCATGTTGTCTTGCGCGCACATCTGCAGGTAGCGCTCGATGCGGGCCGACGAGTGGTCGGGTCCCTGACCCTCGTAGCCGTGGGGGAGCAGCAGCACGACGCTCGACTGCTGGCCCCACTTCTGGTCGGCGGCCGAGATGTACTCGTCGATGACCGACTGGGCGCCGTTCGCGAAGTCGCCGAACTGCGCCTCCCACAGCACGAGGGAGTCGGCGCGCTCGACCGAGTAGCCGTACTCGAACGCCATGGCCGCGTACTCGCTCAGCAGCGAGTCGTACACGTGGAAGCGCCCCTGGTCGTCGCCGAGGTTCGTGAGCGGGATCCACTCCTGGCCGTTCGCGCGGTCGTGCAGCACCGCGTGGCGCTGCACGAACGTGCCGCGGCGCGCGTCCTGGCCGGCCAGGCGCACGTTGGTCTTCTCCAGCAGGAGCGAACCGAACGCCAGCAGCTCGCCGAAGCCCCAGTCGATCGAGCCGTTGCGGCTCATGTCGAGGCGCTTGTCGAGCAGCTGCTGCAGCTTGGCGTGAACCGTGAAGCCGTTCGGCTTGTTCACGAACGTGTCGCCGATGAGGGAGACGATCTCGCGCGAGACGCCGGTCGTCGCCGGCTCGCCGGCGGCCGGCTGGGCGCTCGCGTCGGGCACCAGGATGGGCGAGGAGCCCGTCTCGGCGGCGTGCGTCTCGGCGAACGCGATCTCGAGGCGGTTCTGGAAGTCCTGCTTCGCCTTGTCGTACTCTTCCTCGGTGATGTCGCCGCGACCGACGAGAGCCTCGGTGTAGAGGCGGCGCACGGAGCGCTTGGCCTCGATGAGGTTCGTCATGAGGGGCTGCGTCATCGACGGGTCGTCGCCCTCGTTGTGACCGCGGCGGCGGTAGCAGACGAGGTCGACCACGACGTCGCGATGGAAGCGCTCGCGGTAGGCGAAGGCCAGCTGCGCGACGCGGGTGACGGCCTCGGGGTCGTCGCCGTTCACGTGGAAGATCGGTGCCTGGATCGTCTTGGCGACGTCGGTGGCGTAGACCGAGCTGCGCGCGTCGGTGGGCGTCGTGGTGAAGCCCACCTGGTTGTTGACGACCACGTGCACGGTGCCGCCGGTGCGGTAGCCGCGCAGCTGCGACATCTGCAGCGTCTCGACGACGACGCCCTGGCCGGCGAAGGCCGCGTCGCCGTGGACGAGGATCGGCAGCCACGTGAAGGTGCCGATCGGCTTGCGGTCCTGCTTCGCGCGGACGATGCCCTCGAGCACGCCGTCGACGGTCTCGAGGTGCGACGGGTTCGCCGCGAGGTAGACGGGCAGCTCGGACTCGTTGTCGGCGACGAACGTGCCCTCGGTGCCGAGGTGGTACTTGACATCGCCCGAGCCGCTCTTCGACCCGATCGCGACGGACCCCTCGAACTCGCGGAACACCTGGCCGTACGTCTTGCCGGCGATGTTCGTGAGCACGTTGAGGCGACCGCGGTGCGCCATGCCGATCGCGGCGCCGTCGAGGCCCGCCTGGGCCGCGCCCTGGAGGATCTCGTCGAGCAGCGGGATGAGCGACTCGCCGCCCTCGAGGCTGAAGCGCTTCTGGCCGACGTACTTCGTCTGGAGGAACGTCTCGAACGCCTCGGCCTGGTTCAGCTTGTCGAGGATGCGCAGCTGCTCGTCGTGGCCGGGCTTCTGGTACTTGACCTCGACGTTCTCCTGGAACCACGCGCGCTGCGTCGGGTCCTGGATGTGCATGTACTCGATGCCGATGGTGCGGCAGTACGAGTCGCGCAGCACGCCGAGGATGTCGCGGAGCTTCATCTGACGCTTGCCGCCGAATCCGCCGGTGACGAACTCGCGGTCGAGGTCCCAGAATGTGAGGCCGTGCTGCTCGATCTCGAGGTCGGGGTGCGTGCGCTGCACGTACTGGAGCGGGTCGATGTCGGCCATGAGGTGGCCGCGGACCCGGAACGAGTTGATGAGCTCCTGCACGCGCGCGGTCTTGTCGACGCGCTCGGCGAGGTCGACGTTGATGTCGGACGCCCAGTGGATCGGTGCGTAGGGGATGCGCAGCGCGGCGAAGATGTCTTCGTAGAAGCTGCGCTGGCCGATGAGCAGCTCGTGCACCTTCTTCAGGAACTCGCCGGAGCCGGCGCCCTGGATGACGCGGTGGTCGTAGGTGCTCGTGAGCGTGATGGTCTTGCCGATCGCGAGCTCGTTGAGCGTCTTGTCGCTCGCGCCCTGGAACTCGGCCGGGTACTCGAGGGCGCCGGCGCCGACGATGCAGCCCTGACCCTTCATGAGACGGGGCACCGAGTGGACGGTGCCGATGCCGCCGGGGTTGGTCAGCGAGATCGTGGTGCCCTGGAAGTCGGCCGCGGTCAGCTTGTTGCCTCGCGCACGGGTGACGAGGTCTTCGTACGTCGTGAGGTACTCGTTGAACGTGAGCTGCTCGGCGCGCTTGATGCTCGGCACGAGGAGGGCACGGGTGCCGTCGGGCTTCGGCAGGTCGATCGCGATGCCCAGGTTGATGTGTGCCGGGGCCACGAGCGACGGCTTGCCGTCGATCTCGGCGTAGAAGACGTTCTGGCTCGGGAACTCCTTGAGCGCCTGGATGATCGCCCAGCCGATGAGGTGCGTGAAGCTCACCTTGCCGCCGCGGGTGCGCGACATGTGGTTGTTGATGACGATGCGGTTGTCGATCATCAGCTTCGCCGGCACCGTGCGGACGCTGGTCGCCGTCGGGACCGTCAGCGACTCGTCCATGTTGGCCGCGAGCGTCTTCGGCATGCCGCGGAGCGTCGTGACGACATCGGCGTCGGCCTCGCCGTCGGCGGCCGAGGGCTCGGCCTTCGGCGCCTGCGCCGGGATCGGCTGCGGAGCAGCGGGGCGCGCGGTGGTGCGCGCGACGGGCTGGGCGC
>DATEOM010000188.1:0-4520 GCA_035274105.1 Microbacterium sp. | reverse complement strand
CAGATCAGCAGCGTGTGGCGCGCGGCCGGTGCGCCGTGACGCGTGGCCCGCTTGTCGCGGTACCGGCCGATCAGGATGATGATCGTGCCGATCGCCAGGAAGCCGACGAGGATCACGCCGATGTACGTGAACGCCGACGAGTAGCCGCCTGCGCCGTGCGGGTCGAGGAACGGGTACGGGTACCACCACGGCGTGGTGCCGTCGGGGTTCGCGACGCGCTCGCCGCGGACCATCGTGTACGTCGTCCATGCCAGCGGGTAGCCGACCAGCACCGCGAGCGACCACCACGGCAGCGCGCGCCGGCGCGGAGCGAGCAGCAGGTCCAGCACGAAGTAGATCGGCAGCACCACGTGCAGCACCTCGGCCGCGTACTTGTCGAGCATCGCGATCCCGGCGGAGTCGCCGAGCGCGATGGCCGACGGCAGCCCGCGCAGCAGCGCGTTGTAGACCAGCCCGAGCAGCAGCACGGGTCCCGTGACCGCCGCCAGGGCCAGCGCGATGCCGAACGGCTCGCGCGAAGAGCCCGGGTGCCGCATCGCCCATGACGCGGCCGCGAACAGTGTGACGATGCTGAGCAGCGTCGACACGATCGTGAACAGGCTGAAGTAGTTCGCCAGCACGTCGCCGAGGCCCTGCCCCTGGCGCGCTGCCCGGTCTACGTTGACGATGAATCCCGCGACGACTCCGGAGATCCCGGTGAGTGCCGCAGCGATTCGAAACCATGCCCAGTGCATGTCCTACCCCTTTCGACATCACGCCCTTGCGTGTCGTTTCTGCCCCGAGCACAGATGTACTCCTGTCGATACGGGGGTGTATCAAACCTTTGTGTCGGCGAGGCGGGGAAAACGCGCGCCCATTACCAGCTCTTGTATAAGAGCTACAACGTGTCCTCCGTTTGGTGGACAACGTCGACAAAAGCCGCGGAACGACGGGCGTGTCCGCCGTTCGGGGGACAGGATCACCCTCCCTGAACGGGCCGGTTCGGCGTCAGTCCGACGCGACGGAGGAGGGGACGGATGCCGCGGCCCCGGCGTCATCGGACGCGCCGGCCGCTCCCCGGCGCCGGCCCCACCACACGACGAAGGCTCCGACGGCGACGATCGCAGCCGCGATCCCGATGACGTACAGGATCACCGACGGCCATCCGCCGGGGTTGTTCGGGTTGAGGAAGGGGTACGGGTACCAGAACGGATCGCCGGTTCCTGGGTTCGTGATCAGGGGTCCTCGGAGCATCGTGTAGATCACCCACGCGATGGGGAAGGCGACGACCGCCCACAGGCTCCGCCAGGGGAGGGCCCGACGGAGAGGTCCGACGAAGAGGTCGGCCAGCAGGAAGATCGGACCGATCAGGTGCAGCACCTCGTTCGACCACGGGATGGGCGCGCTGCCCTGGGGCAGCTCGATGTGGCGCAACAGGGTGTTGTAGACGATGCCCGTGATGATCATGTACGTGCTGACGCACGCCAGCGCCACGGCAAGACCGCGGGGCTCAGCATCCGTTCTCCGCCCCTTGGCGAAGTACCAGAGCGCGATCGCGGCGAGGACGACGGCTGCGGCGGCGTTCGAGAGGATCGTGAAGAAGCTGAAGAAGTTCGCGATCGTCGTGGTGACATCTCGGCCGAGTTCGATGGCCGTGCCGATCGATTTCGTGAGCTGGGCCGAGATCGCCGCGACGATCAACCCCGCCATCGCGAGTCGCAGCACCGTCCACACCGTCGCCCATCCCCGCGTGCGCGTCATGGGGTCACCATATCGAGTGGGGTGCAGCGCGGTGCGACGGGGTGTGACGCCGCGTGGCGCCGTTCGGCGCGCGGGCGGTAGCAGTCGGGCTAGCCTCGGCCGCGGCGGGTCGTCCGCCGTGCCCGATCCGAGGAGGACGCCCGTGCCGACCCTGCTGGAAGACGAGGCGCTGCAGTTCGTGCGCGATCTCATCCGCATCGAGAGCGTCAACACCGGGGTCGCTGCGACGATCGGCGACGGCGAGACCCGCGCGGCGTCGTGGGTGCAGGAGCGCCTGGCCGAGGTGGGCATCGCGTCGGAGCTCGTCGAGTCGAAGCCCGGGCGCGGGTCGCTTATCGCGCGGATCGCGGGAAGCGATCCGGATGCCGGCGGTCTGCTCGTACACGCCCATCTCGACGTCGTGCCGGTCGAGGAGAAGGATTGGACGCACCCGCCCTTCGGCGCCGCCATCGAAGACGGGTACCTCTACGGCCGCGGTGCCGTCGACATGAAGAACTACGCGGGCACGATCCTCGCGGTGGCGCGGCATTTCGCGCGCGAGGGAATCGTGCCGCGGCGCGACCTGGTGTTCGCGTTCCTCGCCGACGAGGAGAGCGGCGGCGTCTGGGGCGCGGGATGGCTCGTCGAGAACCGGCCCGAGCTGTTCGCCGGGGTGACGGAGGCGCTGAGCGAGGTCGGCGGATTCTCCGTGCCGCTGACCGACGATTCCGGGGACGACCGCCGTGCGTACCTCGTGGCGACGAGCGAGAAGGGCGTCGCGTGGTCGACGCTGCGCGCCCGCGGCCACGCCGCACACGGCTCCCGGCCCACCGCCGACAACAGCGTGGTGCGCCTCGCACGGGCGGTCGCCGCGGTCGGCGAGCATCGCTTCCCGGTGGTGCGGACGCCCGCCCTGCAGCGCTTCCTCGACGTGTTCGGGGAAGCCCGGGGCCTCGCGTTCACCGACGAGTCCCTCGCCGACGACCTCGAGAGCCTCGGATTCGTCTCGTCGCTCGTCGGCGCGACGACCCGCAACACCGCGACGCCGACGGTGCTCGACGCCGGCGACAAGACGAACATCATCCCGGCGGAGGCGGCGGCGCGCCTCGACATCCGCATCCTTCCCGGGCAGGACGACGCGTTGCGCGAGGGTCTGCGCGAGCTCGTCGGCGACGACATCGACATCCGCGAGGGCCGCTGGTGGTCGGCGACGGAGGCGCCGGTCGACGCGCCGATCATCGACGTGCTCCAGGACGCGATCTCGGTCGACGACCCCGACGGCGTGGTCGTGCCGTATCTGCTGCCGGCCAGCACCGACAACAAGCATTTCGCCAAGCTCGGCATCTACGGCTACGGGTTCGTGCCGCTGCGCGTGCCCCGCGACTTCGACGTGTTCGCGCAGTTCCACGCCGCCGACGAGCGCATCCCCGTCGAGGCGCTGCACTTCTCGGCACGGGTGACCGAACGTATTCTGCGGACGGCATAGAACGACGGATGCTCCGACCCTTCCGTTCGAGGAGGGCCGGAGCATCCGTCATTCCGCTGCGGCGGAGTCAATCGATAGCCGGCGCCTCCGCGGTCGGTGCGCCCGACTCCTTCCACGCCGGGAAGCCGCCGTCGACGTGGGCGACGTTCGTGAAGCCCTTCGCGCGGAGCTGCTCGGCGACGGGGCCGGAGCCGTTGATGGTGCCGCACACGATGACGATGTCCTGATCCCAGTCGGTGAGCTCGGCGAACTTCTCGGGCGAGTCGATGAGGAACTGCGCGTCGAGGTTGTCGCGGTCGCCGCGGATCGACCCGGGGATCACGCCGTCGCGCGCCCGCCCGGCGTCGCTGCGCACGTCGACGACGAGCGCTCCCGCTGCAGCGCGCCCTGCGGCCTCTTCGGCTGTGATGAGCGGCGCATCGAACGTGGGCTCGGCCGCGGTGTCGGTGGTGTCGGTCATGCGGGTGATCCTCTCGGGGGCGGAGGGACGCGGACGGATGCCGCGCCTCGGCGCCACGCTACGGCGCCGGTGTCGGCGGCCGCGCATCGTCGCGTCATGCGGCGCCACGATTCGTCACGCTCCGCCACGGGGCCTTCGGCAGGCAACGCCGTGCCGGGTGCCGCTTCGGCAGAAGCTGTTACGGCGCGGCCAGGATCGAGAGAAGACAGGCCAGCCCGACGACCACGACCACGGCGCTGAGGGCAGCCAAGGGCGCGGCGCCCGGCAGGCCTCCTGATTCGCGGATCGCTGCTCGCACCGACTGGTAGCGGCGACGGCCGACCATCCAGAAGGCGACCGACACGGCGAGCCCCACGACTGCCGCGAGCGTCCACCACGCATTGCCGAACGCCGCCGGAAGCAGGCGCATCCCGACGAGCGAGCCCGCGCCGATCGCCAAAGACGTCCGTCGCCAGGCCAGCTCCGTGCGTTCGGGCTGAAGCCCCGGATCGGAGGGGTTCACCGCAGCAGGATGGCGGTCACGACGAGGAGCCCCGCGATCGTGACGGCGACTGCCAGCAGCGGCCCGAGCAGCGACGAGGGCAGCGGCTGCGCCTCCCGCATGGCCCGTTCCGTGCGGATCCAGTCCCGCCACGCGAGAGCGGGCGTGAGGATTCCCGTCCCGAGCAGGACGAGCGATGCGGCGAGGCGGAGACCGGGCTGAAGATCCAGGGCGAGAACCTCCAGAGCGACGGCGCCGGCCATCAGGGCGAGAGCGGTGCGGATCCACGCCAGGAAGGTCCGCTCGTTCGCGAGGGTGAAACGCGCGTCCGGCTCCGACCCGTAGCCGTAGACCGCTCGGGGGAAGCGGCGGTC
>DATEOM010000187.1:0-2074 GCA_035274105.1 Microbacterium sp. | reverse complement strand
TACCCCTGGATCGAGTTCGCGCCGCCGCTGCCGCGCCTCAAGCAGCAGATGCACCAGCACATCTCGATGGGGTTCGTCATCAAGGTGCACGCGGTCTACGACCGTCCGTTCTGGCGCGAGCAGGGGCTGTCGGGCACCGCCTTCAGCCCGTACGAGATCTCGCACGAGGCGTACGACAACACCAACCACGACGACGAGCGCGGCACCCTGGTCGGCTTCGTGTCGGACCGCAACGCCGACGACCTCTTCCGCGTGTCGGCCGACGAGCGCAAGGAGCGCATCCTCGAGTCGCTGTCGCACTACTACGGACCCGAGGCCAAGACCCCGCTCGTGTACTTCGAGAGCGACTGGGGCGCCGAGGAGTGGACCCGCGGCGCCTACGCCGCGAGCTTCGACCTCGGCGGCCTCGCCCGCTACGGGGCGGACCTGCGCACCCCCGTCGGCCCCATCCACTTCGCCTGCAGCGAAATGGCGGGCGCCGGCTACCAGCACGTCGACGGCGCGATCCGCATGGGCCGCCTGGTCGCCGCGAACATCGTCGAGGCGGCGCGGCGGTGAGCCACCGCATCGTCGTCGGCTACACCGCGACGGACGCGGGCGCCGACGCCGTCGCGCTGGGCGCGCGCCTGGCTGCGGCCATGGACGCCCCGCTCGATCTGGTGCTGGTGCTCCCGGCCGAGGATCGCAGCGTCATCACCCCGCCCGACGCGGGCTACGACCGCTACCTCGTGACGCAGGCCGAGACCTGGCTCGCCGCGGCGGCGGCTTCGATCCCGGATGCTGTGACCCACGCGTCGCACGTGCGGTTCGGCGACTCGTTCGCCGAGGGTCTGATCGCCGCCGCGCACGAGCTCGCGGCGTCGCACATCGTCGTCGGAGCCGCGAACGGCGGACTCCGCGGACGCCACCGCCTCGGCACCGTGGCGAACGAGCTGCTGCACTCGTCGGATGTGCCCGTCGTGCTCGCCCCCGAGGGGTCGCGGCGCCTCGAGGCGACCACGGTCACGCGCATCACCGCCGCCGTCGGCACCCGGCCCGGCGCCAGCGCGCTGCTCGACGAGAGCGTGGCCCTCGCCACCGCGACGGGCGCCGAGCTGCGGCTGCTGTCGCTGGTCTCGGTGGACCTGCCCGCCGGGGTCGACACCGGCGTCATCCGCATCGCCGGCGCCGCCCACGCCGATGACGTGCTCGGCAAGGCCCTCGATGCCCTGCCCGAGGGCGTCGAGGCCGACGTCGTGGTGGCACGCGGTGACAGCATCGAAGACGCCGTCGCCCACCTCAGCTGGGAGCCGGGCGAACTCGCGGTGGTCGGCTCGAGCCGGCTGGCCCGGCGCCGGCGCCTGTTCCTCGGCTCGACGGCGGCGAAGATGCTGCACGAGCTTCCCGTACCCATGGTCGTGGTGCCCCGCACGCGCGGCAAGAAAGGCGCACGCTGATGAGCGCTTCCGAAGGCCGCGGCACCACGCCGCTGGCACCGTCGTCCGGCGCGCACGCCGGTGAGCTGTCGAAGAAGGGGCTGAGCGCCGGCGCGGTCGGCGTCCTCGGCGCTGTCGTCATCGGCGTCTCGACGATCGCCCCGGCGTACACGCTCACGGCGTCGCTCGGCCCGACCGTGTCGGTGGTCGGCACGCAGGTGCCCGCGATCATCCTGGTCGGCTTCATCCCGATGCTGCTGACCGCGTTCGGCTACCGCGAGCTCAACCGCGCCATGCCCGACTCGGGCACGTCGTTCACCTGGGGCGTGCGGGCGTTCGGCCCGTGGATCGGCTGGATGACCGGCTGGGGCCTCGTCGCCGCCACCGTCATCGTGCTGTCGAACCTCGCCGGCATCGCGGTCGAGTTCCTCTTCCTGCTGATCTCGCAGCTGAGCGGCAATCCCGATATCGCCGAGCTCGCCTTCAACCCGTTCATCAACGTGGTCGTGTGCCTGCTGTTCATGCTGGGCGCGACGCTCATCTCGTACCGCGACATGCAGACCACGCAGAAGTTCCAGTACATCCTGGTGACCTTCCAGGTCGCGGTGCTGCTGCTGTTCGCCGTCGTGGCGATCGTCAAGGCGGTCTCGGGCGACGCT
>DATEOM010000186.1:0-5721 GCA_035274105.1 Microbacterium sp. | reverse complement strand
CGCTCTTCGGCCTCGACGGCTCGCCGGATCGGCGAGGTGCGCGGGTCGGACGGGACGACGCCGACAGCGCCGTGGCGGACAGGGACGGTGGTCATGCGAGGCTCCTTGATCGAAATGTGGCCGCGTGTGCGGTCAATCGATCAAGAGCGCGTATGTCCGCGCGGTGATACACCGGCCGCGAACCCGCGCGCCGCCTGCGTGCCCTCGACTAAGCCACGACTGGTGCTGTCGCGGCCCTCGCCGCGGCGTCTTCGGCGTTGTGCGAGCGGATCGGGTGCCCCTGCGTGGTGAGGCACTTGCCGCTCTGCAGATCCCATTTCCAGTCGTGCAGGCTGCAGGTGAGCACGCCGTCTTCGATCCTGCCGGTCTTGGAAAGGTCGGCACGCAGGTGCGGGCAGCGACGCTGCACGACCCAATCCTCGAGCTGCACGTCCTCCGAGACGTCGGACTGCTCGGCGTACCAGTTCTCGACGTACTCGATCCGGTCGCGCGAGAGGCACTTCATGAAGGTGTAGATGAACTCGTTGAACTTGCCGACGCGGCCCGCCTGGAACTGCATCGAGAGGAAGATCGAGTTCGACCAGTCGATCTCGTGGTCGCGGATGTTCGTGGACACCAGGTCGGCCGGGATCGTGAACCAGTAGCCGGTCTCCTCCCCGGCGTACTCGCGGACTTTCGCGCGCGGGAAGTCGACCACCATGTCCAGGTCGCCGATCGTGTAGCGCACCGGGCCGCCGACGCCCTCGCGGAAGATGCGCCCGCGACGCAGCAGCGGCTCCCACCACTCCTTCAGGGCGGCGAGCATCTCCGCCGGCGGCAGCACCGGGGCGCGGGACGCCTCCTCGGCGGCGAGCTCGGCCTGGCGCGAGTCGCGCTGCTCGGCGAGGTAGGCCCACTTGTCGTCGAAGATCCGGTCGATCTCGGCATCCGTGTACAGCGTCTGCGTCACCGAGATCGCGCCGTCGTTCAGGTCGACCACGGTGCCCGGAAGGAACTCGTAGCCCTTCTGATCGGGCCGCTGCTGCTTCATGTGCGCGAGGAACTGCCGCTGGTCGGTGAAGATCGAGTCGTCGCCGAGCCCGTACCCGTTGTAGCGGAACAGCTCTTCGCGCAGGAACATCGGCGGGCCGGCCATCGGGAAGACGTGCTCGGCGTCGACCTTCTCGATGTAGTACATGGCGCGCTTGTTCTGCGCGTCCCTCTTGAGCTTGGCGAAGTTCTGCTTGGCGTCCTGCGGCAGGTCGTAGACCATCGGCCACCAGATCGCGCCCGACACCTGCGTGAAGTACGCCTCGGGCTTGGAGAACGACATCAGCTTCTCGAGGTCGAGCGGGTGCGAGTCGTTCTGATTGAGGATGCTGGCGGTGCCGTCGTCGACGCTCAGCGACGAGTCGCCGATCGGCCCGTCACTGGGCGCCCGCAACGGCGTGACCATGACCTTGAGGGCGCCGAACTCGAGCGGCACACCGGCCTGCGTGTAGACGATGTTGTCGTAGCCGAGCTTGCGGAGGTCCTGCTCGAGGTCGTCGGTCGGATAGTCCGGCAGCAGGACCTTGATGTCTTTCGGCACGTGCTCGGTCATCAGCGCGGGGTCGAAGTGGTCGCGGTGCCGGTGCGAGATGTAGAGGAAATCGGCGTTGCCGTACTTCGCCCAATCGAGCGCGCGGTTGTCGGGGAACGGGAACCAGGACCCGAAGAAGGTCGGCCCGATCACCGGGTCGCAGAGGATGCTTCCTCCCGCCGTCTCGATGAACATTCCGGCGTGGCCGAGGCCCGTGATGCGCATGGGGTTGCCCTCCTGTCGAACCAGACGAGTCTAGGCGAGGCCCGCGCGCGGGACCGGATCGCCCGCCGTGCAAAACCGGATCGCTCGGGCGAGGCGGGCGGACGTGCGTGAAACGTCACTCGTCGAAGAGCCCGCGGATGTCGTCGGCGGTGAGAGCCTGCCCGAACAGGGCGTCGTCGTCCATCACCGAACGGAAGAGTCGCGCCTTGCGCTGCTGGAGCGCCATGACCTTCTCCTCGATCGTGCCGTTGGCGATGAGGCGATAGACCATGACGCTGCGGTGCTGGCCGATGCGGTGCGCGCGGTCGACCGCCTGCGCCTCGGCGGCGGGATTCCACCACGGGTCGAGCAGGAAGACGTAGTCGGCCTCGGTGAGCGTCAGGCCGAACCCGCCGGCCTTCAGGCTGATCAGGAACAGCGGCGCCTCTCCCGCGCGGAAGGCGGCGACGGCGGCATCGCGGTCACGCGTCGATCCGTCGAGATAGGCATAAGGGATGCCGCGTGCCTCGAGCTGCTTCGAGACCAGACCCAGGAACGACGTGAACTGGCTGAAGACGAGCGCGCGGTGCCCCTCGGCGAGTGCCTCGTCGAGCTGCTCGAACAGCGCCGCGATCTTGCTGGGTGCGATGCCCGCGTGCGCGGGGTCGACGAGCTCGGGCGCCAGGCTCAGCATGCGCAGGAGCGTCAGTGACCGGAACACGATGAAGCGGTTGCGGTCGAGATCGTCGAGGAGTCCGAGCACCTTCTGGCGCTCGCGCTGCAGGACGGTGTCGTAGAGCGCGCGGTGCGCGGCGCCCAGCTCGATGCGCACCTCCTGCTCCTGCTTGGCGGGAAGATCGGCTGCCACCAGCTCCTTGGTGCGCCGCAGAACCAGTGGACGGATGCGGCGCCGCAGCCGGGCGAGGCGCCCGGCGCGGTACGCCCCGCCCTCCTGGTTCTCGGGCACCTTGCCCTTCTCGATCGGGCCGACGTACTCCTCGCGGAATCTCCGGCTCGAGGCGAAAAGACCCGGGGCGGTCAGCGACAGCAGAGCCCACAGCTCGGTCAGGCTGTTCTCCAGCGGTGTGCCGGTCACGGCGAACACCACGTCCGCGGACAGGTCGCGGGCCGCCCGGTACGCCTTGGTCTGGCTGTTCTTCACGAACTGCGCCTCGTCGAGGATCAGGCCCGCCCAGTCCACGGCGCCGAACTCGCGCTCGTCGAGCCGGAGGAGCGTGTACGACGTGACGACGATGTCGGCCGAGGCGGCAGCATCCGTCACCGTCGTTCCGCGCTTCGCACCCGTCGCGTCGATCACCGCCACCCGCAGATCGGGTGTGAAGCGCGCCGCCTCGCTGCGCCACGTCGAGAGCACCGACGTCGGCGCCACGACGAGGAACGGCCGCCGCTCCCCCTGGTCGCGGGTATGGGCGATGAGCGCGAGGAGCTGCAGCGTCTTGCCGAGACCCATGTCGTCGGCGAGGATGCCGCCGAGCCGGTGCTGCCACAGGAAGGCGAGCCAGTCGTAGCCGGAGCGCTGGTACGGCCTCAGCTCGGCGTCGAGACCCGTCGGCAGCGCGGCCGAGGGCACGCCGTCCGCGTCGCGCAGCGCTTCGACGGTCGCGCGCCACGACACCGCCGGCAGCGCTTCGTCGGCGAGGTCCTCGAAGTCCGCCCAGAGCGCGGTCTGGTAGCGGCTGATGCGCGGCCCGGTCTCCCACTCGTCGAGCTCGCCGGCCTCGTCGATCAGGTCGCGCAGACGCTGCAGCGACGGATGCGAGAGCGAGAAGTAGGCGCCGTCGCTCAGAAGGATCTTCTTGCGGCCGCGCGAGAGCGCCGTGAACAGCGTGCCGAACGGGATGCGGCGGCCGTCGATCGTCACGACGACGCCGAGGTCGAACCAGTCGGCGTCGTTCGTCTCGACCGTGGTGATGTCGATGCGGGGGTCGCCGCCGAGCTCGCGGTACTGCGGCCGCTCCCCCGAGATCTCGACGCGGACGTCGGCGTCGGCCTCGAGCAACGGCAGCAGTCGCGATGCGAACTCGGCTGCATCGAGGCCCGCCAGCGTGTCGGCGGATGCGAAGTCGACGGGTGCATGGTCGTGCCACAGCGACTCGACGCGGCCGCGGATCGCCGCCTCTGCCGCAGGGTCGCGGTCCTCGCCGGTGGAGTCGAGACCGAGGAGATCGCCGTCGCCGTAGCGCCACGACAGCGTATAGACCAGGCGGTGATTCGGCTCGAAGTGCACGCGCGCGACGAGCTCGGGCCGCGGTGGCGGCGCGATGTCGAGCCCGGGCGCGTCGATCTCGACCCGGCGCGCGACGCGGGGCAGGTGATCGCGGACGAACTCCTCGGCCTCCGCGCCCGGCACCACGACCGCCTCGCGCGCCGTGAGGAGCGCGGGGACGGGGTCGGGAAGGGCGACGGCGGCGAGCACGAGATCGATGCGCTCGCGCTCGACCGTGAACCGGTAGACGCCGGTGCGTCCGACGGGGCGGAGCGCCGCAGCATCCGTCCGCTCGCCGTCGATCGTGACGATCGGCGTGACCTCGAGCCCGCGACCGGTGCGGTGCGCGCGCACGGTGACGGATGCCGAGGCCGCCAGAGCGACGGTCGTGGTGCGCTTGGTCGGGAGGAAGGGGATGCCGCGTTCCGCCGCCCCCGCGAGGTGCGGCCAGAGCAGGCTCGACTCGATGTCGTCGAGCGTGAGCCACTCCGACACGTCGGAGAAGGCGCCGAACGAACGGACGTCGCGCCCGATGCTGTGCAGTTCCGCGAACCATCGCGCCTGGGCGGGCTCGTAGGCGGTGTTCGGCCGGCGCAGCGCGTCCCACGAGACCCCGCCTTTGATCCACGCGTCGGAGCGGGCCGAACGCTCGAGCGGGCGAAGGCCGACGAGGACATCCGCTCCGTGCTGGTGCAGGCCGCGGGGCGTCGCGGACTCGACACGCGCCGGCGCCCACGTGGAGGCTCCGCGCCGGATGCGCTGGCGGAGTTCGATGCCGAGGGCGAGCGGCGTCCGGGCGCGTTCCGTCGTGGGAGACGGCACGAACACGTCGCGCCACGATGACGCGCGCTCGGTGGCGGGTACGACGGCGGCGAGCCGGTTGCTCGCGAGCAGGGTCGCGACCGTGTGCTTGCAGTCGAACTGCACGGGACACGTGCACGAGGTCGCCGCGATGGGGTGATCGACGCGCTGCGGGTCGAGCCGCACGCGGCAGCGATAGGTGCGGCCGCCGCTGCCGGCCACGACGGCCTCGATCACAGACGTCAGCGGATCCCATTCGAGGCGCTGGACGGCGCCGTCGGCGAAGTACCCGACACCGCGTTCGTACGTGCCGCTGTCGGCGAACCGACGGATGTGCCCCGGGTCGACGAACGGAGGGGGTCCGGAGGACGGCGGGGTCACGGCATCCATCCTGCCCGCTCCCGCCGACACCCGGACGGGCGCGGTCGTCGTCAGCTCGCGCGTGCGATGCGGGCGAGCACGCCGTGGACGAAGGGACCTGACTCGTCGGAGGAGAACTCCTTGACGAGTTCCACCGCCTCGTCGATCGCGACCGCGGTGGGTACCTCGTCGTTGTACAGGATCTCCCACGTGCCGATGCGCAGCACCGCACGGTCGACCGCGGGCATGCGGGTGAGCGTCCAATCTTTCGCGAACGTCGTGATCTGCTCGTCGATGGCGTCCTGGTTGTCGATCACCCCGTCGACGATCTCGCGGGCGTACAGCCACGAGGCCTGTCGCGCCGGCTCGTTCGCCGCGCGCTTCGCCTCGGCCGCCAGCACGGTCGCGGGCGCGTCGCCGCGCACGTCCGCCTGGAACAGGATGTCGAGCGCGCGCTTGCGCGCCTTCGTACGGGCACTCATCGGTCAGCTGACCCGGGCGTCAGTTGACGCGGCCGAGGTAGTCGCCCGTGCGCGTGTCGACCTTGACCTTGGTGCCGGTCTCGACG
>DATEOM010000185.1:0-3496 GCA_035274105.1 Microbacterium sp. | reverse complement strand
CGTGCTCGGCTGGGACGCCGCACGCACGGCACTCGAGGTGGGGCGCGCGCTGGACCGGATCCACGCCGCGGACCCGTCCTGGATCCCCGCCGCCGCGCGATAGCCTGACCGCACGCGCGCTCGGCGCGCGGCAGACCCGCGCGGGCGATGTCGCCCGCCGAGCAAGGAGACGACGTTGCCCGACCACGTGCTGTCCATCGACCAGGGCACGACCTCGACGCGTGCCATCGTGTTCGACGCCGCCGGCGCCGTGGTCGCCGTCTCCCAGAGGGAGCACGAGCAGATCTTCCCCCGGGCCGGCCGCGTGGAGCACGACCCGGTCGAGATCTGGACCAACACCGAGTGGGTCATCGCCTCGTGTCTCTCGCGCGCCGGGCTCGCAGCATCCGCCATCGCCGCCATCGGCGTGACGAACCAGCGCGAGACGGCGATCGTCTGGGAGAAGCGCACCGGGCGACCGGTGCACAACGCGCTCGTGTGGCAGGACACCCGCACGCAGCCGCGCATCGACGAGCTCGCGAGCGACGGCGGAGCCGACCGGTTCGCCGAGACCACCGGGCTGCCGCTGGCGACCTACTTCTCGGCCTCGAAGGTCGCGTGGATCCTCGACAACGTCGACGGCGCGCGCGCCGCCGCCGAGGCGGGCGAGCTGCTGTTCGGCACGCCCGACACGTGGGTCGTGTGGAACCTCACGGGCGGCGCGCGCGGTGGCATCCACGTCACGGACGTCACCAACGCATCGCGCACGCTGCTCATGGACCTCCGCACCCTAGACTGGTCGGACGAGCTGCTCGCCGTGTGGGGCATCCCGCGCGCGATGATGCCCGAGATCCGCTCCTCGTCCGAGGTGGTCGGGCACTCCTCGCTGCCGTCGGTGCTCGACGGGGTTCCGATCGCGGGGATCCTGGGCGACCAGCAGGCGGCGACCTTCGGCCAGGCGGCCTTCGCGGCGGGGGAGTCGAAGAACACCTACGGCACCGGCAACTTCCTCCTCGTGAACACGGGCACCGAGATCGTGCGGTCCGGCAGCGGCCTCATCACCACCGTCGGCTACCGGATCGGCGACGAGCCCGCACGCTACGCGCTCGAGGGCTCGATCGCCGTCACCGGGTCGCTCGTGCAGTGGCTGCGTGACAACCTCGGCATCATCCAGCGCTCGGAGGATGTCGAGACCCTCGCTGCGACCGTCGATGACAACGGCGGCGCGTACTTCGTGCCGGCGTTCTCGGGGCTGTTCGCGCCGTACTGGCGGCCCGACGCGCGCGGCGCGCTCGTCGGCCTGACGCGCTACGTCAACAAGGCGCACATCGCCCGTGCGGCGCTCGAGTCGACGGCGTTCCAGACCCGCGACGTCATCGACGCGGTCGTCGCCGACACCGGCAGCACGCTCGACGAGCTGCGTGTCGACGGCGGCATGACGCGCGACGACCTGCTCATGCAGTTCCAGGCCGACATCCTCGGCATCCCCGTCGTGCGGCCGAAGGTCGTCGAGACGACCGCCCTCGGCGCCGCGTACGCCGCCGGTCTCGCGACCGGTGTGTGGAGCGACCTCGACGAGCTGCGCGCGCACTGGCAGGAGGACGTCCGCTTCGAACCGCTGATGCCCGAGGACGAGCGCGAGCGCCGCTACCGCCAGTGGGGCAAGGCGGTGTCGAAGTCCCTCGACTGGGTCGACGACGACGCGCGCGCGCTCATGGGCACGACCGGCGACTGACGCTCCCCTCCGCTCGTTGAGCGAGCGAGGAACGAGCGAGACGAAACGCCCTGGACCCGGTTGCGGCCTCGGGATGAGTCCCTCACTTCAGCAGGCGCGACAGGCGCCGGTCGGCGAGGATCTTGCCGCCGGTCTGGCACGTGGGGCAGTACTCCAGCGAGTTGTCGGCGAAGAAGACGCTCCGCACCTCGTCACCGCAGACCGGGCACTTCTCGCCGCGGCGACCGTGCACCTGCATGCCCCGGCGCTTGGCGTCTTTCAGCTCGGCCGGTGGCTTGCCGGATGCCTCGGCGACAGCATCCGTCAGGGTCACCGTCATCGCGTCGAAGAGTCGCGTGACGTCGTCGTCGGAGAGGGACGAGGCGAGCGCGTACGGCGACATCTTCGCCGCGTGCAGGATCTCGTCGGAGTAGGCGTTGCCGACGCCCGCGATGATCATCTGGTCGCGCAGCACGCCCTTGATCTGCGTGCGGCGGCCGGCGAGCAGTTCGGCGAAGGTGTCGCGCGTGAAAGCGGCGTCGAGAGGATCGGGGCCGAGCCGGGCGACGCCGGGCACATCGGCGGGCTCACGCACGACATACACCGCGAGGGACTTCTTCGTGCCGGCCTCGGTGAGATCGAACCCGGCGCCGTCCGACAGCGCCACGCGCAGGGCGATGGGCGTCTTCCCGGGGCGGATGATCGTCTTCGGCAGTTCGTCGTACCAGCGGAGCCACCCCGCCTTGGCGAGGTGGAACACCAGGTGAGGGCCGGTCGTGGCGAGATCGATGAACTTGCCGTGGCGCGTGGCGCCGGTGATCTCTTGGCCCTGAAGCGCATCGATCGGCGGGTCGTACGTCTTCAGCGCGGCGATGTTCGCGACCGTCGCGCGCGTGATCTGCACGCCGGTGAGCCGCTCGCGGAGGAAGTCGACGAGTCCCTGCACCTCGGGCATCTCGGGCATGCGCTCATCCTGCCATGCCGCGGCGACACGCGGGCCGGTCGCCGATGGCCGGGACGACGCGGCCGCGCAGCCTGAGTGGGCCGGTCCTCAATCCTCGAGGACGGCCCAGGGCTGCGGCATCCGTTCGTCCGTCTTCAGCAGTGACGCGATCCAGCCGTCGTCGCGGTGCGTCGCGCTCACGAGCGCCTGCCGCAGGGTGCCCTCGAAGCGGAAGCCCAGGGCACGGGCGACGCGCGCCGACGGCTCGTTGCCCACGACGGCACGCCATTCGATGCGCGTGAGGCCCGCGCCGTCAGGGGAGAAGGCCCAGTCGATCACGGCGTTCGCGGCTTCGCGGAGGCGCCCGCCGCCGCGCTGGTCCGGGGCGACCCAGTAGCCGATCTCGCCGTTGCCCTGCCCGTCGAGGCGGTAGAACCCGATCGTTCCGACGAGCGTCGCACCGTCGCGGATCACCCACGTGCGGTGCTGCTCGCCCGCCCACTGTTCGGCCACGGCGACGATGAACTTCTCGGCGTCCTCGCGCGCATACGGCGACGGCACCCGCGTGTAGCGCTGGATGTCGGGGTCCTGGCACGCCGCGTAGACGGCGTCGACGTCCGCCGCGCGGGGCAGCGACAGCTCGAGGCGCGCAGTGCGCAGGGTCACGGGCTCCATCGGGTCAGCCTAGGGGCTCGCCTGTCGTGTGGCTCGAGCCTTCTCGGCCTCCGCGTCTTCGTTCGCGGGTCGCAACACGCGGTTTGGCGCGAGCGATCCCGCGTGCTGCGGCACCCGAGGGGGTGCGGGATGGATGCTGCCGCCCGAGGTGGCCGAGCGGTGAGGCTGCGAGCCCAGGCCGGCAT